>NZ_RZQI01000336.1:0-5927 GCF_003998335.1 Mesorhizobium sp. M7A.F.Ca.CA.002.05.1.1
CGTCCGAATGCATGCTCAACCGGCAGCGCCGCGAAAAGCCGCTGGTCGACAAGGCGATCAAGGGCGGGACCCGTGTCGTGAAACCGAAATTCGGTGTCGATGAGGATATCTGCACGGGCGACCATGCCTGCATGCGGCTGTCCGGCTGTCCCTCGCTGTCGGTCAAGTCAACAGACGATCCGCTGCGCGACGATCCGGTCGCTCATATCGACCAGAGCTGCGTCGGCTGCGGCAATTGCGGCGAGGTCGCCGATGCGGCAGTGCTCTGCCCATCCTTCTACCGCGCCGACGTCGTCCACAATCCGAGCCGCTGGGACCGTTTCCTGGAAGCCGCGCGCCGCGCCACCATCAGCCTGTTGCAGCGACGCCGCGAAAGCCGGCGGCTGACCTTCGCCGATGCTTGACGCTGTCCCCCCACTTCGCGCCCGCGCCGGCGCTCAGGATAGCGAGCGTGTCATCAAGCTCGCCGTGCTGGCGGTCGGCGGCCAGGGCGGTGGCGTGCTCGCCGACTGGATCACCGATGTCGCCGAGCGCAACGGCTATGTTGCGCAATCGACCTCGGTCGCCGGTGTCGCCCAGCGTACCGGCGCCACCATCTATTATGTCGAGATGGCCCGCGACACCGGCCGGCTGCCGGTCTTTGCCCTGTCGCCGTCGCAGGGCGATGTCGACATCCTGATCGCCGCCGAATTGATGGAAGCCGGCCGTGCCATCATTCGCGGCTTCGTCACGCCCGACCGCACCACGCTGATTGCCTCGTCGCACCGCATCGCCGCCGTGTCGGAAAAGATCGAACCGGGCGATGGCCGGGCTTCGTCCTCCAAGGTGCATGCGACGGCGGAAGCCGCATCGAAGCGCTTCATCGCTTTCGACATGGAAAAGATCGCAGCCGACAATGGCTCGATGATCTCGGCCAGCCTGCTTGGCGCGCTAGCGGGGTCCGATGCGCTGCCCTTCACCCGCGAGAGCTACGAACAGGCGATCGGTGCCGGCGGCCGGGGCGTCAAGGCCAGCCTTGCTGCCTTCGGCGCTGCGTTTGACCGCGCGCGCGGCACGGCAGCACCGGCGCAGAAGCCGGCTGAGCCCGCGATTGTCGAATCTGCCCTGGGCACAGGACAGGTGAGTGGCCCGCAAAACCTGCTGCAGGGCTGGCAGGCCTTGGCTGACCGCATCGACCTGTTGCCGGTAGCCGTACGCGACATGGCACTTCGGGGCTTGAGAAAGGTCGTCGACTATCAGGACATCGCCTATGGGCGCGAGTATCTCGACCGGTTGGACAAGGCCGTCGCGCTAGACGGGCCGCTTCAGGGCTATGGCCTGTCGATCGCTGCTGCCAAGCATCTGGCCAACGCGCTATGCTACGACGACATGATCCGCGTCGCCGATCTCAAGACGCGCTCGACGCGCGGCAAACGTGTGCGCCGCGAGGTCGGCGTCAAGGACGGCTCGATCCTGCAGGTGACCGAATATTTCCACCCGCGCATCGAGGAGTTCTGCGGCACGCTGCCGGCGGGTCTGGGCAGCTACATCGAGGACCGCCCGAAGCTCGCCGCCCTTCTCGATCGCCGCATCAATCATGGCCGCCGCATCCGCACCGACAGTTTTGCCGGCTTTGCCGCTTTGTGGTTCATCGGCGGCCTGCGCCGCTGGCGCCGTAGTCTGCTGCGCCACAAGGTCGAGGTCGCGCATCTCGATCGCTGGTACGCGCTGGCTCTCGACCATGTGCCCCAGGACTACGCACTGGCCGTCGAGATCCTCAATTGCCGCCGGCTGATCAAGGGCTACAGCGACACCCATGTCCGGGCACAGTCGAAATTCGACCGCGTGCTGTCGGCGCTCGACCTGGTCAAGGGCCGAGCCGACGCCGCCGACTGGATCCGCCGCCTGCGCGAGATGGCGCTGAAGGACGAGAAGGGCGACATGCTCGACGGCGCGCTGAAGACGGTGGCGACGCTGGGGCCGGACCCAATCGGCTGAGATATCTAGCGGGCGTCCACGGATTGGAGCGGCGCTAACCTTAACTCCGGGCTGGCTGACAGGATTGCCCGTGCGCCGGCGCTGACGCGGGGCCAGGTGCCTGGCCCCGCCGTGCTTCGATCAGTTATGGTGCCAGCGGCGCCAGTGATGGTGCGGGTGCCAGCCATAGACCGGAGCGTGCCAGTAATGGTAGTGCGGGCGCACGACGACGACGCCGTTCGGCACGCAACGGCCCCATCGGTTCGGGTGCCAGCCGATGCCGCACCCCCAGCGGACATGCTCGACCAATGCCGGGGCGGCCGGATGGGTTACAGACATGACGGGCATCGCGCTGGACGCGGTGGCGGTCACGACAGTTCCACTGACCGCCAGGATAGCGGCTGCTGCATAGTTTTTCAGGCGACTCATAATTGGGCTCCGAGTGCATTCGAGTTTGAAGATGGCCGCCCGGCACGGTGCGATCGGGCAGGCTTGTCCCTTCTCTTCATTAAACGGCGTCTCGAGCATTTTCCGTCGGTCGTCATGGCGATTTTTTCGGCGCCACGGCAGCGCGGCGTTCCATGTGGCGCAGCAATGCCTGTGCCAGCACGCTCCGGTTTTCGGGTGATGTGTTCGCCGCGAAGTCGACAATGGCCTGCTCGAGCCGGGTGCGAACCGTCGCGTCGGCGTTGCGTGCCCGCTCCAGGGCCGCCGACACGGCGGCCTTGTCCATGACAGGCTGTTGCAGCAGGTCCGCTGCCTGCTGCCTGGCCTGCTGGCCATCGAGAATGATCTGACGGGACTGCACGCGAACCTGGCGCAGCGCCTCGCGGAACGCCTTGCGATCCTGGTCGGGAAGTTGTCGGCCGGCCGATTCCAGCGAGACACCTGTTTTGGCATTTCTCAGCCAGACCGCACCGCCGACGAATGCGCCGGCAAGAAAGACGTTCAGCACCACGGAAGCAATAACCAGACCACGGACCCAGCGCGTGCTCATAGGCTTTCCTCACCGTTCTCGGCAGCGGGGCCGGCATCGCCAAACGCCGTCGCATTGGCATCCAGCACATAATGGTCCGGCTGGACCTCCGGCGTGACGATGGTCACCAGGGCCAGCCCTGCCACGGCACCGGCCAGACCAATGCCGGCAAGTCCCAGCCCCAGCCACCAGAACCGCTTACGCCGGCGCTGGACGAGGTGCCGGCCGGCAGCCTGCAGAATGCTGCCGTGCAGTGCCTTGTCCGGGGCGTCGACGCGGTAGCTGTCGAGCAGCGCGTCAAGTGTCCCGGCCTGCCTCAAGATGGCCTTGCCCGCGCCGCTCGCGGCAAAGACCGTGCCGGCCATTCGCTCAGCCTCGGGCCATCGCCGCAAGTCGCCGCCATAGGCCTGGGCCAAGACGGCAAAGCGCCTGGCATCCATTGCGGGTTCGTTCCTGGATCCTTCAGCCATGTGTCGCCCCCTTGCCCGTCGGCGCCGGGCGCCAAGCGGCACCAGCAAGGCGCAATGGCCGTGGTGCGTTGGTGCTTGCCCGGTGCTTACTCATCGGCGCCATCCCCCGCCAGGATCGCCTGCAGCGACCGCCGGCCGCGCGCAAGCAGGCTCTCCAGGGCATCGACGCTGATCTGCAAGGTCGCTGCCGCCTCGATATTGGACATCTCCTGATAGTAGACCAGAACGATGGCTTCGCGCTGGCGCGGCGCTATGGCTTGCAGCGCCCGTTCGACCCGAAGCGCTTCCTCCTGGCGAGGGGCATCGGGAAGTGCCGCGGGGTCGACCATCTCCGGCAGGTCGCCGGTCACCCACTCGCGCCTGCGACGCAGCCGGTCGTAGCAAAGGTTGAGCGTCACCCGGTGGATCCAGCTGTCGAAGCGCGCATTGCCGCGCCGCCAGCTCGCGGCATGGCGCCAGATCCGCACGAAGGTTTCCTGGGCGACATCCTCGGCCTCCGCCGCATCGCCGAGCATGCGCACGGCAAGCGCCAGGATACGCGGCAGCTTGCGCGCGACGAGGGTTTGCACCGCTGCCGGCTCGCCGGCGCCAACACGGCGAACCAGCTCCTCGTCCGGATCCGCAGCCATCAGTCGGCGAACTCCCGATATTCATCGCGCGTCATTGCCTCTTGGTCATTGCTCCCTGCTTGACCTCTTGGTCATTGCTTCGGCTTGGGAGCGGTTTTGTGGCCCGGCAGTTCGTCGGCCGTCAAAATGCCGTCGGCATTCTTGTCCAGCCGGGCGAAGCGCCTGGCGAAGAATGCATCGAGTTCGGCGCGATCGATGAAGCCGTCATGGTTGGAATCGATCCGCGCGAAGGATTTGGCGGCGTCGCCCTTGACGTTGCGCTTCGTCTGAAAGGCCTCCCATTCCAGCAGGCTGATCTTGCCGTCGCCATCCGTGTCGGCCGCCATGATCGCCTTTTCGCGCCGCTTCTGGAATTTGGCCAGCGTGATGTCGGACCTGGTCCCCGAAGCGCCTGGCGCGGCAAGTGGCGCGGCGGTCGGCGGTGCAGGCGGCGTCGTTGCCTGGGCGAAAGCCGCAACGGTCTGCAAACTCAAGGCAACGACTGATATCGAACGGCGGATCATGCTGTGCGTCTCCAGGTTGGCGCGACGCAGACGGCTTGTGCCGCCATCGCGCTTCAACCGTTAAACGCCGCGACCCGGAAAATCCGTCGGTCGCGCCTGCTGATCCGTTCACGCCCGGACAAAAGAGGGTGCCCATCCCGGCTCGATCGGGATGGAAGGAACTCTAGTCCGACTGGTCGGCCGCAATCAGTTGTTCGGGCTTGAACCCGGCATGTTGCGGGGTCCACACCTCGCCCTCGCGATTGAACCAGTGGCACAGATACATGCCCGAGGCTGCCCCATCGCTGATCGTCATCCTGGGACCTCCGGATTTCAGCCTGACGACGTCTCCGGTCTTGAAATTGTTGGGCATTTTTGACCTCCCATGCTGAGGCCATGATTTTCACACCAAACCGGTGTCTCGACAATGGCAGATCTGCCAGGCCGGCGCCGCAATCCTTTGCACCAGCTGCGAAGGGGCAGACAGACGACAAAAATGGAGGAGGAATGGTGCCGCTTGCGTGACTCGAACACGCGACCCCCGCATTACGAATGCGGTGCTCTACCAACTGAGCTAAAGCGGCCCAGGAAGCCAAGGCCTCCAGGATGCGGCGGTGATAGACGCAACCGGGCGCGAATTCAAGATGCGACTTGGCAATTCCTGCGTCGGCGTCGTGGCACCCTCGAAAGCCGGCCGCCGCCTTGTCCGCCAATCAATCGCCAAGGGAATGCGGCGCACGGTGCGTGTGCTCCCTGTGCGCGAAAATCGGCGAAACATGCTGATTTTGTTGCCGGAACAGCGCCGGAATGGACTTTGCACACCTCTGCGAGGCAGAATACGCCGCTCGCCCGTTGATTGATTGGTCGCCTGCGGCTAACGATCACGGCAAGGTTGGCAAAGACAGAGGGACCCGCTTGGACGCGATCGAAAAAGCGATCCGGAACGCCTTGGAGAAAGGCAATGCCGAGGACCGCGCGTTCCGCGAGAGGGTCTATCGCTCGGCTTTTGCCGCGCTCGATCGCGCGCTCCAGGCCAATCCGGGTGTGACCGTTGAGGTCGCCATCAAGCGCCGCAAGGCAATTCAGGCGAAAATCACCGAAATCGAATCCGAGTTCCTGCCGGCGGTGCCGGATGTCGGTCCGCAGGGCGATGCACCGGCGGTCGAACTCGGAGCGGACCCGGCGCCCGCGGTCGAAACCGGCCGACAGGCATCGTCCCCCGATGTCGTCGTCGACGGACCCGTGCAATCCGCTGCCGATGCGCCGCGCTCCCGCGTTCTGCCCGTCGTTCCCGACATCATGCCGGAGGCCACGCTTCCCGATGCTCCGGCCATCGACATGTCGGTTCCGGCCTCGGCCGGCGCGACGACGGAAGTGGCGCCCGACCGCGATGAACGGCGCATAAGGGGACGTC
>NZ_RZQI01000337.1:0-5910 GCF_003998335.1 Mesorhizobium sp. M7A.F.Ca.CA.002.05.1.1
CAGGGGTATCGATCTCACCATCCACGCCGGCGAAACCATCGCCTTCGTCGGCCCGTCCGGCGCCGGCAAGACCACCATCTGCTCGCTGCTGCCACGTTTCTACGAGGTCAGCGCCGGCGCGATCAGCATCGACGGCATCGATATCAGGGACATGACGCTCGCTTCGCTGCGCGGCCAGATCGGCATCGTCCAGCAGGATGTGTTCCTGTTCGGGGGCTCGATCCGCGAAAACATCGCCTATGGCCGTCTCGGCGCCTCCGACGAGGCTATCGCCGATGCCGCGCGGCGGGCGCAGCTCGACGGCATGATATCGGGCCTGCCGGCCGGCTATGACACGATCATCGGCGAGCGCGGCGTAAAATTGTCCGGCGGCCAGAAGCAGCGGCTGGCGATCGCCCGCATGTTCCTGAAGAACCCGCCGATCCTTATCCTCGACGAGGCGACGTCGGCGCTCGACACCGAGACCGAGCGCGAAATCCAGAAGTCGTTGGCCGAACTTGCCGAGGGCCGAACCACGCTGGTCATCGCACACCGGCTGGCAACGATCCGCGGCGCCGACCGCATCGTCGTCGTCTCGGAGTCGGGCGTCGTCGAACAGGGTTCGCACAGCGAACTGCTCCGCGCCGGCGGCATCTATCGGCGCCTGCATGACGCCCAGCATCTGGTGTCGTCGCGCTGATACGAAACCGCTGGAGCAATTCCAGGGAAAGTGTGAAACGGTTTCCGTTCGGAATTGCGTCAAGCAAACAAGTGCCGATCGAAAAACGGGAGCCAAAAATGATCAAGGCGACGCCCTTCGACTTTCCCTATGACGGCAGGCTGATGGCCGAAACCACCGCGCTGATCGTCATCGACCTGCAGCAGGATTTCCTGTCGACGACGGGCTACTTCGCCAGGCAGGGATATGATCCCTCGCCGCTCAGGGCGATCCTGCCGACCGTGAGCCGGCTGATATCAGCCGCCCGCAAGGCCGGTGTCAGGGTCATCCACACCAGGCAGGGCTACCGGGCTGACATGGCCGACATGACGCCCTACGAGACATGGCGCCGCAAGCGCGCTGGGCTCGAAGGCACCGAAATCCTGCTGCGCTCTGGTCCAGGATTCCAGATCGTTCCGGAGATCGACGTCGCCCCGCAGGACATCATCGTCGACAAGACCTGCAACAGCGCTTTCACCTATACGGATTTCGAACTTGTGCTGCGCGCGCAAGGCATCACGCATCTGCTGTTTTCCGGATGCACCACGGATGTCTGCGTCCACACCACGCTGCGTGAGGCCTGCGACCGCAATTTCCAATGCCTGACGATTTCGGACGCCTGCGCCAGCGGCGACAGACAAGCGCACGAAGCAGCCCTTCACATGGTGACGGTTGAAGACGGCGTCTTCGGCGCGCTAACGGGTTCGAGCGCTGTCATTGAAGGCCTGTCGCGGCTTGGCGACAGGCCCGAGGCAACAAAAGGCTGAAGAACTTCAGCCCGTTGCCCGCGTCTCCAATCCTGCACGAGACGCATATGCCCCAGGCTGGAATGCCTCGTGTTCGCGACGCGCCAGCGAATTGCGCAGCAGAGCGATCGTTTCCCGGCCGAGCGTTGCGATCTCGCGTGGCGTGTCGACGCCGACAATCATGAATTCATCGATCCCAAGGGCTGCATACGCAAGCAGCGACAGGGCGGCCTGGGCTGGTGGCCCGGCAACATCGACCGCCTTGTGGCCGGAGGCGGAAGCACCTTGGTGAATCCCGACCGGAAGCGCGAAGCGCAGCTTGCCGGCCCGACCATGTTCGGCGGCGGAGCGGCGCACCCGCTCCATCAATTGCCGGATCTCGTCGATCGAGCCGGGCGCCAATTCAAAGACATCGGCATGCCGGCCGGCAACTTTGAGTGCCGTTCCGGACTGCCCGCCCATGCGGATGACCAGGTCGGCGCCGTGCGGTCCCTTGCGCGGCACATAGCCGCCCTTGATGCTGTAGAACGTTCCTTCGTGGTCGAAGGGCCGGTCGTTCGACCACAGCCGCTTCAGCAGCACCAGATATTCGTCGATGCGCTGCCAGATGACGGTGTGCCCGACCGGCCGTGTTTCGGCGTCGGCGTCGCTCAGCGGCTCGCTGATCATTCTCAGCGCCAGGCGCCCGCCGCTTTTCCTGTCGATCGACGCCAGTTGGCGGGCCGCCACGGTCGGTTCGACCACGCCCGCCCAATGGGTGAGCACGACTTCCAGCGACGAGGTGCGATCGAGCACCTGGGCCGCAAAATCCATGTTGGTCAGCAGTCCGGCCGAATCGTCGATGACGATCTTGCGGAAGCCGCCATCCTCGATCAGCCCGAGCTTGGTCGCGGTCTCGGCAAAGTCGTAGAAAAAGGGAACCGCGGCATCGGCGGTCTTACCGGGAATATGCGTGAACTCGATCGGCATTGCCATGTCCTCCGTGGTGTCGGGCGCGCGAAAGCACGCCGAGGATTCGGTTCATTCAACTCCGATTGCCTGAAAGCGGTGGGCAGCTAAGCCCGGTCGATCTGACGACTCAGGGAATAAGGCCCAGCACAACGGCCCCGGTGAACACGAACGCAAGGGCAAAGACGAGATAGGCGAAAGCCCCGGCATAGGCCGGGCGAAAGGCCTGGGCATTGGCCGACCGCTGATCACTGCGATCCGTCTGGGCGTTCTGGATATAGGACATATCGACCTCCGTCTCGGCGGTTAATCTATAAAACTTGTAGACTTTGTCGATTGCTATTTTTAGGCCAAAGATGGAATAATTTTCTCCTATGGTGCTGGAAGTTGGTAGGCACTTGCTTAGAGGGAGCACTCTAACGGCCGATCCATATGGAGCGTCCGTTTTTTGCTTCTGCGTCCGAATGGACCTATGACCTTGCTTTCGCTGCGCTCAATTCGTGGATTGGCCGCCCGGCGCCGGCGCGGTAGCATCGCCCACCAGCAAAGCGAAATCGCCACACAGGGGGCAGAAAAATGGGCACAAGACTGGCCGGCAAGGTCGCCATCATTTCGGGGGGCGCGACGGGAATGGGTGGAGCGGCTTCGGAGCTGTTCGCCGCCGAAGGCGCCAAGGTGGCGATCATCGACCGCAACGGCGAGGCGGCCGCCGCAACCGCAGCGACAATCAGGGCGCGCGGCCATCTCGCCGAGCATTTTGTCGCCGACGTCTCCGACGAGGCACAGGTCGAAGCGGCCGTGAAGGGTGCTATCGAAAAACTCGGACCGGTCACCGTGCTGTTCAACCACGCCGGCACCATCGTGATAAAGCCCTTCCTGGAGACCACGGTGCAGGAATGGGACTGGCTGCATGCCGTCAATGTGCGCTCGATGTTCCTGATGACGCGCGCCGTTTTGCCCGGCATGATTGCGGCCGGCGGCGGCTCGATCGTCTGTACTTCGTCGATCTCGGCGGTGGCGGCGACTCCCAACGAAGTGCTCTACGACACCACCAAGGGCGCCTGCCACATGTTCGCCCGCGCCATCGCCGTCGAGTTCCGCGACCGCAACATCCGCTGCAACGCCGTCTGCCCCGGCTTCATCCGTACACCGCACGGCCTGCGCGAGGTCGCCGACCTCGGCAGGCTCGGCGTCGACGTCTCCGACGCGGCACTGGCCGCGCAGCAGGGCCGCATCGGCGAGCCGGAAGAGGTGGCGAGGGCAGCGCTCTACCTGGCCAGCGACGAGTCGAGCTTCGTCAACGGCACGCATCTGTTCGTTGACAATGGTTTTACGGCGATGTGAGGCTTTCCAGGGACAGGTTCTTCGTCCCAGGGACAGCTTGTCGCCCTTCCTCTACCCCGTCGATCGGGGGAGAGGAAAGGCACCAAGTCCTGCTCGTCTACCGTTCTTCCCGTCGAAACGGCTTGAGCAGCGCCGACGGTGCCGTCGCGTTGCGCGACATCACCGCCATGGCGACAATGGTGAAGATGAACGGCAGCATCAGGAACGCCTCGTAGGGGATGTGTCCGAGCCCGCTGGCCTGCATGCGCAACTGCAGCGCATCGACGAAGGCGAACAGCAGCGCCGCCCCCGCCGAGCGCCACGGATCCCAGCGGCCAAACACGACCAGCGCGATCGCCACCCAGCCACGCCCCGAGACGACGCCGAAGGTGAAGGCGTTGAACTGCGCCATCGACAGAAAGGCGCCGGCCAGCCCCATCAGCGCACCGCCGAGGATGACTGCCTGGAAGCGCGTGGCAATGACGCTGACCCCCGCCGAATCGGCGGCGCGCGGGTTTTCGCCGACCATACGCACCGACAGGCCCCATGGCGTGCGGTAGAGCACGAAGGCGGCCAGCGGAATGGCCAGGATCGCCATGTAGACCAGCGCGAACTGGCTGAACACCGCCGTCCCGAGCACCGGGATGTCCGAAAGGAGCGGGATCGGCAGTGTCTGAAACCCCTTGATGTTGGGCGGCACCGACTGCTGGCCGAAGATCAGCCGGTAGAGGAAATAGGCGAGGCCCGACGAGAACAGCGTCACGCCGATGCCGCAGACATGCTGGCTGAGGCCGAGCGCCACAGTGAACAGCGCATGCAGCGCGCCCATCAGCATGCCGGTCAGCACCGCAGCCAGCACGCCGAGCCACAGGCTGCCGCTGAGACTGGCGGCGGTAAAGCCGGTCATCGCCGACAACAGCATGATGCCTTCGATGCCGAGATTGAGCACGCCAGCCCGCTCCGAGAACATTTCGCCGAGCGTTGCAAAAGCCAGCGGCGTGGCGATGCGGATGATCGCGGCCAGGAAGCCGACCTGGAAGATCTGTTCGAACACCGCGCTCATCGGGCAACCCCGACGCGGCGGATGCGATAGGCGGTGAACAGCAGCGCCACCAGCATGGAAAGCAATGCGGTGCCCTGGATGACGTCGCTGAGGAAGGCCGGCACGCCGGTCGCCCGCGACATCGCTTCGGCGCCGGTCATCACGGCGGCAAGGAAGATCGCCGCCGGCACCACGCCGAGCGGGTTGAGCCGCGCCAGCATGGCAACAACGATGCCGGAATAGCCGTAGCCCGGCGAGATGTCGCTCATCACCTGGAAATGCACGCCGCCGACCTCGCCGACGCCGGCCAACCCGGCCAGCGCGCCGGACAGCAGCGCCGTCGAGATCAGCACCCGCTCGACATGGATGCCGCCATATCTGGCGGCTTCCGGGTTTTCGCCGGTGACCCTGATCCTGAAGCCGAGCGTCGTGCGCACGATCAGGAACCAGGTCAGCGGCGCCGCGATCAGCGCCGCGACGACGCCGAGATGCAGTCTTGTGCCTTCGAGCAGCACCGGGAAATTGGCCGAATCCTCGATCGGCGGCGAGATCGGATAGCCGCTGAAGGAGTCCTTCCACGGGCCTTCGATCAGCGCCATCAGCGCATAATAGATGACCGAGTTGAGCAGCAGCGAACTGACGACATCGTCGACCTTGAATTTTACTCTGAGCGTCGCCGGCACCAGCGCGACTGCGGCTCCCGCCGCGGCACCGGCGACCGCCATCAAGACCATGGCGAGCGGCCCCGGCATTGGAATGGCGCCGACAAAGCAGCTGGCCACCGCGCCGGCCAGCAATTGCCCCTCGGCGCCGATGTTCCAGAATTTGGCCCGGAAGGCGACCGCGACCGCCAGTCCGGTGAAGATCATGGGTGTTGCACGCACCATCGTTTCGGTGATCGCATAGCTGTCGCCCAGCGACGCCGTGAACATCACGCCATAGGCTTCGAGCACGCCGGCGCCGGCCAGCGCGATGAGGCCGCTGCATAGGATGAGCGTCCCGCCGATCGCCAGCAATGGCAGAGCGAGGTTGAACCAGGCAGGTGTGCTTGTGCGGGCTTCCAGGCGGAACATTAGGCGGCACCCTCTGTTCTGTCTGTCGAACAAGAATTCTGACGAAGAGGGACCCCCACCCCTAGCCCCTCCCCACAAGGG
>NZ_RZQI01000338.1:0-5903 GCF_003998335.1 Mesorhizobium sp. M7A.F.Ca.CA.002.05.1.1
CTGCAGCAGGTCGCCATTGTCGATCAGCATCGAATTCACGGCTTCCTTGCGCACAGCATCGATGAGAGACGCCGTGCGCGACAGGCCCAGCGTGTCGTTCGTTTTGTCGGCGTAGTAATCGTAAGGCAGCACGTTCACATGGATGTCGGTGGTCTCCATGATCCGGAGATGGGCCTGGTTGCCTTGAGCGCGGGCGGAGAACGGATGCAGCATAATCAGTGCCCCTGCGGCGGCGCCCGCAAGGAGATCGCGGCGGGATATGGGATGGAGCAGTTGCGACATGTTTTCTCCTTCGACAACTGACAAGCCCTGCCCCGAAGCGAACTTCGCTCTGAAACCTGCTTAAGTCCATTCAACAAGTCGCGCGCATGAAGCCGCCACTCGATCAGCAACGGATGACGTGCGGATGAACGATCGGGGCGAGGAAATCAGCCCTTGTCGTCGTCGCCTTGGGTGATCAGCCGCGCGCTGCGCTGGCCTGTCGCGTAGATCCATAGCCAGCTCAGCGAAACCGCAAGCCGGTTGCGAAAACCGATCAGGAAATAGATGTGCGCCACTCCCCACAGCCACCAGGCCGCCCAGCCGGTCAGCTTGAGCCAGCCGAAATCGATCACCGCGGCGCGCTTGCCGATCGTGGCGAGATCGCCGGCATGCCTGTAGTGGAAAGGACGCGCGGTCGTGTCGCCGCCGAGCCTGGCCTTGATGGTGGCCGCAACATGTCGGCCCTCCTGCTTGGCGGAAGGCGCGACGCCGGGCACCGGCCGGCCATCGGGCCGCAGCACAAGGGCGGCGTCGCCGATGACGAAAATCTCCGGGCTGCCAGATACAGTCATATCGGGCTCGACCAGCACCCTGCCCGCGCGGTCCGCCTTCGCTCCCAGCCATTCAGCGGCCGGCGAAGCGGCAACGCCGGCTGCCCACAGGATCGTTCGGGCTGCCAGTTGCTTATCGCCAAATACAACACCTTCGGCGTCGCAGCTCGTGACGGCCCGGCCGAGCTCGACAGTCACACCGAGCCGCTCGAGCGCTTTGCTGGCATAGTCGGAAAGTTTCGGTGCGAAATTGGCCAGGATGCGGTCGCCGGCCTCGATCAGCACCACACGCGTCTGCCGCGTGTCGATGTTGCGGAATTCGCCGCGCAGCGTGTCATGCGCCAGCTCGATGATGGTGCCGGCAAGCTCGACGCCGGTCGGCCCGCCGCCGACGATCGCAATGGTCAGCAACGCCCGGCGTTTGGCGGGATCGGTCTCCCGCTCGGCCTGCTCGAAGGCCAGGAGAATTCGCCTCCGAATGCTGGTGGCGTCCTCCAGCGTCTTCAGGCCCGGGGCGAAAGGCTCCCATTCGTCGTGGCCGAAATAGGCGTGGCGGGCACCGGTGGCGAGCACCAGCGTGTCGTAGGCGACCGCGCTGCCGTCATCGAGCAGCACGCGCTTGCCGGCGCGGTCGACACCGGTGACATTGGCGAGCAGGGTCGTCACATCCTTGCGCTTGCGCAGGAGGTGGCGGATCGGCCAGGCAACCTCGGAGGTGGCCAGCGCCGTCGTCGCCACCTGATAGAGCAGCGGCTGGAAGAGGTGATGGTTGCGCTTGTCGATCATGGTGATACGCACCGGAGCGCCAGCAAGTGCACGGGTGAACTCGAGACCGCCGAAACCCGCGCCGACAACGACGACATGATGCCTGGCTTCATTCATTTCGTTCACCCCGATGGCAAGATTGGCTGTCCTGGATGTAGGTATTTTTGTGCAATGCAACAACAGATGGACGGTGCCCGAGACTCGTCGTTCCATGTCGTGAATGCACATGTTGTATCGTATCGCGAGGTATAGCGTCATCGAACACGCGATGAGGTGAGGCATGGCCAACGATCGTGACGACGATGCTCCGGCGCAGTATTCTTCGCCGCCCTGTTTCATGCACGAGCTCGATCCGGAATTCCGTGCGCCTTCGAGCGACTGGATCGATGTGAGACGCTGGCGCAAGGCCGAACGCGAACGGCTGATCGCTGCGCGTCTCGCCGTTTCGGCCGACGCGCGAGCGGTAATGTCGCAACGCATCGCCGATGGCCTCGACGCGATCATCGGCGAGATCGCCGGGCGCATGGTCAGTCTCTACTGGCCGTTTCGCGGCGAGCCGGATTTGCGGCCTTGGATGGCGTCCATAAACGAACGCGGCGGCCGCACCGCCCTGCCCATCGTCATCGACAAGGGGCACCCGCTGATCTTCCGCGCCTACAAAGCGGGCGACCGGCTGGAGAAAGGTGTCTGGAACATCCCGATCCCGGCCGAGGGCGATCCGGTGCTGCCGGACATCGTCATCTCGCCGATCGTCGGCATCGATCCCCAGAACTACCGCCTGGGTTATGGCGGCGGCTTCTTCGACCGCACGCTGGCAGCGATGCCGTTCAAGCCGCTGGTCATCGGCGTCGGCTACGAGCTGCAACGCATCGCGACCATCTACCCGCAGCCGCACGATATCCCGATGGATCGGGTGGTAACGGAGGCCAGCTAGTCCAGGCTGTGCTGAGATTCAGGTCAGGCCGAGTCGAAAATGGTCGCTTCCGAGAACGGGAGCGGAGCGTACTTTTCGTACGCGAGCACCGGAAGCGCAGGGAGCTACCATTTGCAGGCCGGCATCACCTGAATATCAACGCAGCCTAGGCCATTTCCGGCTTCATGCCCATGGCGGTCCTGTCGACGATTTCGCGTAGCGCAAAGGACGAATTGATTTTGGTCACATGCGGCATTGCCGACAGCCATTCCTTGTGGATGCGCTCATAGTCGACGAGATCCTTCGCCGCGATCCGCAGGATGTAGTCGTACTCGCCCGACATCAGGTGACAGGACAGCACGTTCGGGCAGCGTTTGATCGCCGCCTCGAAATCCGAAAGCGTCTTCTCGAACTGTCCCGACAGCGATATGTGCACGATCGCCGTCATCTGGTGGCCGAGTGCTGCATTGGAAAGCCGGGCATGATAGCCGCGGATGGTTCCGGATTTCTCCAGATTGTCGAGCCGGCGCGAACAGGCCGACTGCGACAGGCCGACCTTCTCGGCCAGTGCCGCATTGGGTATCCTGCCATCCTTCTGCAAAGCCTCGAGAATGGCGATATCAATCCTGTCGAGCCGCATTTTTCGTGAATCCTGCGAATATCCAGCTATTTCGCGCAACGATTATCGAAACCTGCCGGTTGGCGCAAGCGCATTCGCAAACACCTGCGCAACGATTCGTGGTTCACTCCATCCATACAGGGAACGAGCCCAAAGGGCCGGATCAGGAGAAGAAAATGCGCGTCGGCTGCCCCAAGGAAATCAAGAACCACGAATACCGCGTCGGCCTCACCCCCGGCTCGGTCCGCGAATATGTCGCCCATGGCCACGAAGTGCTGGTTGAGACCGGGGCCGGTGCCGGCATCGGCGCCGATGACAACGCCTATCGCGCCGCCGGCGCCACGATTGCCAAGACGGCCGCCGAGGTGTTCGCCAGGTCGGACATGATCGTCAAGGTCAAGGAGCCGCAGCCCAGCGAATGGGCGCAGCTTCGCGAAGGCCAGATCCTGTACACCTACCTTCACCTTGCTCCGGATCCGGAGCAGACCAAAGGCCTGCTTGCGTCCGGCGTGACGGCAATCGCCTACGAGACCGTGACCGACGACCGTGGCGGCCTGCCGTTGCTGGCGCCGATGTCGGAAGTTGCCGGACGTCTGTCGATCCAGGCCGGCGCCACGGCGCTGCAGAAGGCCAATGGCGGCCGCGGCGTGCTGCTCGGCGGCGTGCCCGGCGTGCTGCCCGGCAAGGTCACCGTGCTCGGCGGTGGCGTCGTCGGTCTGCACGCGGCCAGGATGGCGGCCGGCCTTGGCGCCGACGTCACCATCATCGACCGCTCGATCCCGCGCCTGCGCCAGCTCGACGACCTCTTCGCCGGCCGCGTCCACACCCGTTACTCGACTGTCGAGGCGCTGGAAGAAGAGTGTTTTTCGGCAGACATCGTCGTCGGCGCGGTGCTGATCCCGGGTGCCGCGGCGCCAAAACTGGTTTCGCGCGAAATGCTGTCGGGCATGAAGAAAGGCTCGGTGCTGGTCGACGTCGCCATCGACCAGGGCGGCTGCTTCGAGACCTCGCACGCCACCACTCATGCCGAGCCGACCTATGAGGTCGACGGCGTCATCCACTATTGCGTCGCCAACATGCCCGGTGCCGTGCCGGTCACTTCGGCCCACGCGCTCAACAACGCGACGCTGCACTATGGCCTGCAGCTTGCCGACAAGGGCCTGAAGGCGCTGGTCGACGATCATCACCTGCGCAACGGCCTCAATGTCCACAAGGGCAAGATCACCAACCGGGCAGTCGCCGAGGCGCTCGGCTACGAACTGGTCGAGCCGAAAGCCGTTCTCGCCGCCTGATTTTCGCGAGAACAGCTCCTTTCAATCCAGCCCGCCGGTTCCAAGCCGGCGGGTTTTTTCTTGCGAGCCTGTTTTTCAGGCAAAGCATGGCGTCGAAAGATGTGACGCAACGGCACTTTGCTCATCATTGTTGCATATTTGTCATTCCCGTACCGACCGACTCCCTGCTAGAGACATTCTGGGTTTACTCATTGGGGTACGGGCATATGTTCATTCGCACATCCGCGAAATCTTTTCTTCTTGGTGCTGTTTCTGCTGTGGCTTTGATGTCTGCTGCTCATGCAGCAGATGTCGTCCAGCCGGTAGAAGAAGCTGCCGGCTTTAACTGGAGCGGCCTCTACGTTGGTTTTGGCGTCGGTGCCGGTGCCAACGTACACGAGCTCGGCAGCGATTTTATTCCAATCTCGCTGAACGGCATTGGTGGCGAAGGCGTCTATGGTGAGCTGACGGTTGGCTATGACTATATGGTCTCGCCCCGGTTCCTCATCGGCGGTCTGCTGGACGCTCACGTGGGCAACATCAAGACCACGCTGGACATTACGGGGTTCGACGCTTCGATCAAGGAAACCTACGGTTTCGACGCTGGCCTGCGTCTCGGCTACCTCTTGACGCCGAACACTCTGGGCTACGTGCTGGGTGGCTATTCCTGGCAGAAGTACAAGCTCGATACGAACGCCGGCTTCGACTTTGATTGGGATCAGAGCGGGTATTTTGTCGGAGGTGGCATCGAAACGGCCATCAACAGCAATTGGACGATCAAGACTGAGTATCGCTATACGGGCTTCGGGACCAAGGACGATCTTCTTTCCGAGGCTGGCATTGTCGGAGTACCGGACGGTCTCCTGAATCTTGACACCTCGCGCCATACTTTCCAGATCGCAGCCAATTACCGTTTCGGTGCACAGAACGGCGGCGGCGCTGCCTTCGAGACGCCAGCCTACAACTGGACCGGCTTCTATATCGGTGGCGCTGGTGGCGCCGGTGCGTCCGTGCATCAGATCAACGTTCCGCCGCTCGGCGACCTGGAATTCAATGGTCTCGGTGGCGAAGGTGCCTTTGGTGAACTGAACGTCGGCTACGATCATGACTTCGGCAGCTGGGTCGCAGGCGTCATGGTCGATGCACGCTACTCCGGCATGACTTCCAAGCTGGATCTCGGCGGCGGGTCGATCAACGTCGATACCGACTATGGGTTCGATGTGCTGGGCCGCGTCGGCATGAAGATGAACGAATCGACCCTTGCCTATGCGCTTGCCGGCTACAGCTGGCAGCATTTCGATCTGAACGCTTCCGACCCGATCGGCGACATTCTCGACTGGGGTTCCAGCGGTTTCTCGGTTGGTGGCGGCCTGGAAACGGCTCTGTCCAGCAATGTCACCGTTGGCCTCGAATATCGCTATTCGCAGTTCGCCGAGAAGGACTTTTCTTCGGAATTCGGCGCACCCGACGACACCCTTACCTCGACTTCCTCTTTCCACACCGTGCGTCTCGGCGCGAAGTAC
>NZ_RZQI01000339.1:0-5893 GCF_003998335.1 Mesorhizobium sp. M7A.F.Ca.CA.002.05.1.1
CTCTCGGACCATGATCGCGAAGCGGGCAACGTGCTTGGCGTGGCCATGTTCCCGATGATACCCTACGCCAACCGCATCGCCGGAAATACCTTCGAGTTTCGAGCGAAGCGCTGGCGGGTCCAGCCCAACAATCCGCCCGAAGCCATCAACGTGCATGGCAGCGGCTGGAAACACCCCTGGACTGTCACTGCAGCGGGCGACGCCCAGGCAACGCTGTCGCTGGATATCGCAGCCAGCCTCGAACCCTACTCCTATCACGCGACGCAGGCTTTCGTGCTGTCCGAAGAAGGCCTCGACGTGACCATGACACTGACCAACACGGGGCCGGTTTCCATGCCGTTTGGTTTCGGCCTGCATCCTTGGTTCGACCGCGACCCGGACGTCACGCTGCAATTCAAGGCCGCGCGGTTCTATCTGGAGGAACCGCAAGGCATCGCCGGCGATCCGATAGCGCTTGCGCCCGAACTCGACTTCGCCGAGAGCCGGCCTTTACCCGCCGGCTGGCGCAACAATGATTATGGCGGCTGGACGGGTGAGGCGACGCTTCGCTTTCCGGCGCGCGGCGCGGGTTTGCGCATCAAGGCCGATCCGATCTTCAAGCACCTGATGCTGTACGCCGATCCGGCCAAGCCTTACTTTTGCGTCGAACCGCAGACCATGGCATCCGGTGCTTTCAACCGGGGCGGATGGAGCGATCCGGACGAGGGCGCCATCGTGCTCGCCCCAGGTGAAAGTTCGGCCGGCACGGTGTCGCTGATGCCCTTTGCGCTTGGGGCTTAAAGCGCCCATCGCGTGAACGAGGCGTCAGGAGCCGACGATCTAGATCAGGCCCGACATGTCGGAAAAAGCCATCGCCTTGCGCAGCACCTCGGCGAAGCGTTCGCCGGCCGCTTCGCGCGGGCCGCTGTTGTCGATCGAGGTGACGCCGGACCCGGACAGAGTGACATTGGCGCTGCGTGCCAGCCGCGCCAGCACTTCGCCGCGTGACTCGCGGCCGCGCATCGCCAGACGCTCGGCCAGCACTTCAGGCGAGGCGGTGATCTCGACGATGGCCAGATTGGCATAGCGTTCGCGCAAGGAGGGGATGATCGCGCGCGACACATTGGCGACAGCGACACGGCCATTGGCGACGGACCAGTCGACATCGGCGGGGATGCCGTAGCGCAAGCCGTGCGCTTCCCAGGAGATGGCGAAGGCGCCATCGGCTTCGGCCTCGACGAAGGCGGCATCGGCCAGCGTGTCGTGGTCCTCGCTGGCGACATCGCTCGGCCTGGTGATGACGCGGCGGACGAACTCCAGCCGCGTTTCGTCGGCAAAGCGGGCGCGGGCGTAGCCGATCACTGTGTCCTTGCCGGCGCCGCTTGGGCCGACGACGGCGACGAAAACGCCATCGCGGATCGGAAACGTCTCGGCCGACAATTCCCGCTCGATCGACGCCGACACCATCATGCGACCCGGCTTCCCTGCCGCCAGACGGTGCGCACCACCGGGACATGGTCGTCGACGCGCACGCGCACCAGATCGGCGCGGCGGCCCTGTTCGATGACGCCGCGATCGGTCAGGCCAACCGCATCGGCCGGGTTCTTCGAGACCATGGCGACGGCCTGCGGCAGGGAAATGCCTTCGACGACATCGCCGAGGAAGAACGCCGACTGGATCAGGCTGAAGGGAATATAGTCGGATGACAAGATGTCGAGCAGGCCGTCGCTGGCCAGCGTGCGGGCCGAGACATTGCCCGAATGCGAGGCGCCGCGCATAACGTTGGGCGCGCCCATCAGCACGCCCATCCCGGCCTCTTTCGAGGCCCTGGCGGCCTCTTCCGTGGTCGGGAATTCGGCGACGCGCACGCCCTGCTCGATCGCCTCGTCGACATGGCCTGATGTGGCGTCGTCGTGGCTGGCCAGCACGATGCCGCGCTCCTGGCAGGCGGCTGATATCACCGCCCGGTTCGGCGCCGAATTGCGCGCCGATTCGGCCATCCGCTTTTCGCAGAACAGCTTGAAGTCGCGATCGGTCAGCTTCAGCTTGCGCTGGTAATAGTAGGCATAGGTCTCGAGATCGACGAACTGGCGCTGGCCTGGCGCATGGTCCATCAGCGACGCCAGCTTGACCCGCTCGTCGCCGTCGAAATTGGCGAAAGCCCTGAGGCAGTCCGGTGCCGAAACCTCGCAGCGCAGATGGATGAAATGGTCGGCGCGCAGACGGTCCTGCTTCACACTGTCCTCGATCGCGTCGGCCAGCTTGCGGATGTCGGCCGATGTCAGGTCGGCGTCTTCGTCCATGCCGACGCGCAAGGCGTCGAGCACGGTGGTGATGCCGGCGGTCGCCACCTGCGCGTCATGGGCGAGCACGGCGGCGATCGGATTCCAGCGCACCTTGGGCCGCGGCGCGTAGTGGCCTTCGAGATGGTCGGTGTGCAATTCGACCAGCCCGGGAATGATATAGTCGCCGCCCATATCCTCGCCGATGCGGCTGATGCCGGATTCGATGCCGGCGATAAAGCCGTCGCGCAGCACCAGCGAACCCTCGACGATCTCGTCGGCAAGCACGATGCGGGCATTGTGGAGAACAGTCTCGGCGGTCATTTCAGGCAGTCCTTCAGGCGGTTTTTCTGGCCGGGCGGCGCCCGAGCGCGTGATGCGAGAGCACCATGAACGGTGCACCCGGTTCGGTTTCGACAAACAAGGTCAGCGCATCCACCAGCACCTTCTGTTGCAGCACTTCCGCGAACAGGCTGTCGATCGCTGCGCGCAAACGAGGGCTTTCCTGTGACCCCGCCCGGCCCGACAGCGTCATGTGGAAGCGAAAGGTTTCGAAGACATAGGGGTAACCCCATTGGCAGAGATTGCGGAACTCGGCCGGCTTCAGCGAATCCGGGCTGCGCCGCTCGATTTCCGCTTCGCTCAGTGGTGCGCGAAACCGGTCGAAATCGCGCACCACGTCATCGGCGAACCGGTTGAGCGCAGGCACTGGCCCTTCCGGCACCAGTGCGAAGAAGCCGTCGATCTGGCTGACCACGAGACGCGGGATGGTCACCACCGGCGTCGCCTCGGCGAATTGGTCGAGTGCGGCGCGCAGCGAGGCTTCCGTCTCGTCGGCAGCCAGGCGGAAGGGGGCTTTCAGCGTTGCGTGAAAGCCATAGCGGCGCGCCGAAGCGGTGTGGAAAGCGACTTCCGCCGCCGACAGGTCGGCCACCGCTTCGACCGGCCTCGTCGCGGCGCCGAACGCGTCGCGGCCCAGCCAGTCGGCGGCGATCCGCGCCAGAGGCTCGTCCTGCCGGGGGGTGAAATAGAGGGCGTAGCGCATGGAAAGTCCTTGTCAGCTTCGCTGCCATAGGTGATTTCCATGACGAATTGACGAAGCCTTGCTGGCTTTCAGGTAACAAAACGCTGCGGCGGGGTCATTAGCCGACGATTTTTTCGTGCTGGACCAGGGAGCGAGTGCTCACGCAGCGACCGATCAGGCCTTCATCAACCACTCGTGCTCGGGCGCGTTGTGGAATTTCCACGTCCGCTTCGGTCCGGCCATGACGTTGAGATAATAGAGGTCGTAGCCGTGGCAGGCGGCGCAGGGGTGATAGCCCCCGGGCACCAGCACGACATCGCCATCCTCGATCGCCATCGCTTCGTCGAGCGCGCGATGGCCATTCTCGTCGGCATCGGTGTAGACGCGCTGGAAGGCAAAGCCCTGCGGCGGGTTGAGACGGTGATAGTAGGTTTCCTCAAGATAGGATTCAGCGGGCAGATTGTCCCGGTCGTGCTTGTGCGGCGGATAGCTCGACGTGTGGCCGCCGGGCGTGATCACCTCGACCACCAGCAGCGAATCGGCCGGCTTGCCCTCCGGCAATATGTTGGTGACATAGCGTGTGTTGGTGCCCTTGCCGCGCACCTCCTGGCCGAGATCGTCCGGTCCGATGACGCGAACCGGCAGACCGCCGCCAAGGCCCGGCGCCGAGCAGACCGCGAGTTCCAGTCCGGTGTCCGCCGTCACCGACCAATCCGATCCCTCAGGCACATACACCGACCACGGCTTGCCCTCGAAGGGCGACATGCGCTCGCCGAGCAGGCCGAGATCCTTGCCGCCGGCTGAAGCCTTGCCCTTGCCGGTAACGAACACCAGGCAGACTTCGCGATCCTCCGTCTTGCCGGAGACGCTCTCGCCCGGCTTCAGCCGATGCAGGTCGAAACCGACATAGGTCCAGCCGGCGCTTTTCGGCGTCACATGGGCGACGCGGCCATGGCCTTTGTCGGCTTTGACGAGCAGCTTCGACATTTTTGTCTCCTATTCCGTTGGCTTGAAGGACTCCGTGAAGCCAAGCCGCCTGTTTGAAAGGGCCATCGCAAATCTTCGGCCGGCGCCCTTCCAACTTCGTCATCCTAGGGCGAAGCAGGAGCGAAGCTCCGTCGCGGAGACCCTAGGATCCATGCCGTTGCCTCGGCCGAAGGGCGCAGCGGAGCGGATTCTGCACCGTCACACCAGCTTCAAAGTCATGGCATGGATCCTAGGGTCTGCGCCGCGTCGCTTCGCTCCTTGCTCCGCCCCAGGATGACGAAACGAGAAGCACTGCAAGATAGTCGCCAACGCATGCGATCAGTTACTCCTTCGGCTCGGGCTCGACCGAAGGCTTCGCCTCGTCAGCAGGCTTGTAGAGATAAAAAAACTGCCAGACGGCGTAGCCGGCGAAGCCGAGCGCGATCATGCCCCAGAACGGCGTGCTGGTGGCGAACTCGATGATCGACCAGATGACGCAGACCGCGACGATGGCGACACGCCGCCACAAAGGTCGGAAGAAGGGGTGTTCGGAATCTTTCATAGGGCCAATCTACAGCAATCGGTCTCGCCGGGAACCCGTCGCACCAGCCATTGGGAAACTAGACATTTGGAAAGCCTTGCGTCTCGACCGTATAGCCGGCGGCGGTCATGACGCGCATCAATTCCTTGTAGCCAACCTGTGCCATCCTGAGTGGCGGGTTCTTCTTCGGGTCCTGCTCGGCCTCGACCACGAACCAGCCCTCATAGCCATGGTCGGCGAAGCGCTGCACGATGGCGCCGAAATCGAGCGAGCCGTCGCCCGGCACGGTGAAGGCGCCCAGCGCCACCGCGTCGAGGAAGGATTGTTTGGTGCGATCGAGCTTTTCGATCACGCCCATGCGAACGTCCTTCACATGCACATGGCTGATGCGGGTATGATGGTTGTCGATGGCACGCAGCACGTCTCCGCCGGCGAATGCCAGATGTCCGGCATCGAGCAGCAGCGGAATGCCGGCTCCGGAATAGCGCATGAAGGCATCGAGTTCCGGCTCGGTCTCGACCACCGCCGCCATGTGGTGATGATAGGACAGCGGCATACCCTGTTCGGCGCACCATTCGCCAAACGCGGTCAGGCGTTTCGCGTAAGCCTTCATCTCGTCATCCGACAGCTTCGGCTTGGTCGCCAGCGGCTTCGAGCGGTCGCCCTGGATCGAGCGGCCGACTTCGCCATAAACGATGCAAGGCGCATTCACCGCCTTGAACAGGTCGATCATCGGCTGGATGCGATCCTTGTTGTCGGCCATCTCCCCATCGACCAGCGTGCCGGAGAACCAGCCACCGCATAGCGTGACGTCGGACGCCTTCAGGATCGGCAGCATGATTTCGGGATCATTGGGAAAACGCCGGCCCATCTCCATGCCGGTGAAGCCGGCCGAGCGCGACTGGCGCAGGCATTCTTCCAGCGACACGTCATCGCTGAGTTCCGCAAGATCGTCGTTCCACCACGCAATGGGGGACATGCCCAGTTTGGCTTTCAAGTCGTCACTCCGGTTTAGAACAGTTATCCTTTGGTTGCCGCCGCCCCTCATCCGCCTGCCGGCACCTTCTCCCCGTATAGGGACGGGGACAAGGGGTCTAGCCG
>NZ_RZQI01000340.1:0-5879 GCF_003998335.1 Mesorhizobium sp. M7A.F.Ca.CA.002.05.1.1
GCCCTGCCCCGTTCGATCCTGTTCCTGTGCGGCATGAATGCCGTGCGCTCGCCCATGGCGGAGCAACTGGCGCGCCGCATGCTGCCCGCCACCGTCTTTGTCGCTTCGGCAGGCGTTCGCGCCGGCGAGCGCGATCCATTCGTCGATGCGGTGCTTGCCGAAGACGGTCTCACGCTGGGCGGGCGTCACCCAAGGACGATGGACGATCTCGAGGACGACTATTTCGACCTCATCGTCACGCTGGCGCCGGAAGCGCACCACGCCGCACTTGAACTCACCCGCTCGCTCGCTGTCGAGGTCGAATACTGGCCGACGCCGGACCCGACCGACGCCAGCGGCACCCGCGAACAGATCATGGCTAGTTATCGCGACGTGCGCGAGCGGCTGAAGGTGCGCATAGGCCGACGTTTTCTGCTTCCAGGAGCAAAAAACGCGACGGATTAAGCGTGTTCACAAGCGGACGATTATCATATAGGTTCCGCCGAAATTCCGGCCAGGGTGCTGGAACTACCATCCAAGCAAAGGTATCGAATGCCGAAGGAAGAAGTCCTCGAGTTTCCGGGTGTCGTGACGGAATTGTTGCCGAACGCGATGTTCCGGGTAAAGCTCGAAAACGAACACGAAATCATCGCCCATACGGCCGGCCGCATGCGCAAGAACCGCATCCGCGTGCTGACCGGCGACAAGGTTCTGGTCGAGATGACGCCATACGACCTGACCAAGGGCCGCATCACCTATCGTTTCAAGTAAGCAAAGCCCGACTGGTCCGCGATGAGCATTTTGCAGAAGCTGGTGCTTGCCTCGGGTTCGCCGCGCCGGATCGAGCTCTTGCAGCAGGCCGGCATCGAGCCGGACCGCGTGCTGCCGGCCGATGTCGACGAAACGCCGTTGCGTGCCGAGCATCCGCGCTCGCTGGCCAAGCGGCTGTCGAGGGAAAAGGCCGAGAAGGCGTTCGCCTCGCTGCAGACCGAAGCCGACTACGCGCCAGGTTTCGTGCTGGCCGCCGACACGGTGGTTGCCGTCGGACGGCGCATCCTGCCCAAGGCGGAAACCCTCGACGACGCTGCCAACTGCCTCGGGCTGTTGTCGGGCCGTTCGCACCGGGTCTATTCCGGCATCTGCCTGATCACCCCGGGTGGCAAGCTGCGCCAACGGCTGGTCGAGACGCGGGTGCGTTTCAAGCGGCTGCCGCGCGAAGAGATTGACGCCTATGTCGCCTCGGGCGAATGGCGCGGCAAAGCGGGTGGTTACGCGGTCCAGGGCCTCGCCGGCGCCTTCGTCGTCAAGCTGGTCGGCTCCTACACCAATGTCGTCGGGCTGCCGCTCTATGAGACCGTCGCGCTGTTGAGCGGCGAAGGCTTCAAGGTGCATGGCGGCTGGCTGGCGGGACCCCGGCTGTGAATTCCGATCCCAAAGTCACGCCCTTGCGCCCGAAGCGCCCCTGCCCCGAATGCGGCAAGCCCTCGGCGCGCGACACCTTCCCGTTCTGCTCGACGCGCTGCAAGGACATCGACCTCAATCGCTGGCTGAAGGGCGCTTACGTCATCAAGGCTCGCGACGACGAGGAAGAAACGGACCCCGACGATTCGAAATGAGCCGGGCGCCCAGTGACCAGATCTGGTCGTGATCGAGCTCGGCTGATGTGTGCGGGCCGGCGGCGCAGCCGGCGATCGACTTGTCGTAAGTCGGCTGGTTGCCGAGATCCTGGACCGTGACCTTGACGTCGGGAAATTGCTTGTTGAAACCGGCAATCGTCGCCTTCAGCGATGAAGCCGCGACATTCCGGCTCCAGATGGTGATTTCGCCGGATTGCGCGAAGGCCGGGGCTGAGCCCAGGGCAAGCGCGAGCGCGGCGCAGGTGATGCATCAGGACGCCAATGTGCTGCGCGTCGCCATGGATTCGGGCTTCGGCTCGCTCAGCGCCTTCAACAAGTCGTTCCGCAAGCTCGCCGGCATGTCGCCCTCCGATTTTCGTAGAGGCGTGACCGGCGCCAGATAGGTGGCGGCGACCAATGCGGGTCTGAGCCGCGAAGCATTGTGCGCCTCGATCGTCGGCTAAAGGCAGTGCCACGGCATGTCAGCCGGCAATAGCGGCACGGACAGGGATGGCGAAGGCCGCATCGTGCCATGCCGTGCCCGATTCCCGCCCGCAAGCGGCATGGAAACCGGGGCACCGCACGGCGTCGCTTTTCCTGCCTGAAATCGCCCACTAGGCGCTGGACAGGCCGAATTCCCGTGCTATAACCCACGCGCTTTCAAGGGGCGCCCCACGGCGCCTCGATGAATTCCGGCCAACGAGTTTTCGTTTGCCGGAACAGGCCCAGATAGCTCAGTTGGTAGAGCAGCGGACTGAAAATCCGCGTGTCGGTGGTTCGAATCCGCCTCTGGGCACCACTACTCCCCGGTCCGTTTTGGACACACCCCATCGCGTCGCCGCCTGCATCGCCAAGTGGAATCACTTTGCGCACATTAGCCCGCAGACGGATTTAATTTGCTTGGCCACCCCTCAACCCTAGGGCAAACTGCCTGCCGGGGCTGCAGGAGGTGAAATGAGAGCACGCGCAGCGACGCTTGGGGATCTGGAGGATGTCTTTCGCGGTCTGTCCAAGCGGATGTCGGACGAATACGTGGCGGCCGGCAAGGACAGCAAGATCGCCTACGACAATCTGATGATGAATTTGAAGGAGGGCCGCGCGCACGCGCTTGTCGAGGGCGACAAGGCCGTGGCGATCATCGCCTGGCACGAGAACAGCGACGCCGCCGACACGCTGTTCGCCGCACGGGAGGACTTCTTCCGCGCCGCGACCGTTCGCTTCTGCAAGCGGCATATCAGGCACATCCAGGCGCTCGCCGGCAACCTCGCCATCCACTCGCGCAGTTGGCTCCAGGGGCCGGATGTCGCAAGATGGTTCGGCGTTATCGGCTATGTCGAGCGCGGCCGGGAGAACGGCGCCACTTTGTTCGAGCTGCCGCCGGCTCGCGGATAGGCAATCGCGGGATATTGCCTGGCAAGCTTGCAGTTTCGAGCGCTCTCCCAGGAGGGCGCGAAGAGACTCTGCCACCAGCCGTCCTGGCAGAAGCTGTGAGACGTGCTGCCGTTGATTTCCAGATGTTTCCTGCGACTATCGGCACGCACGCTTGCGGTGGATAAGGTCGAAACAATGCATCTGGACTACTCCGATCACGTCTTCGTCGACCTCGTGCCCGAGCAGTTCGGCGCGTCGGAAACCATCGTCGCGCGTTATCGCGGGCTTGTCGCCACCGCCTTTCGCTACCGATCCGGCGTTGCCGGGCTTCGGATCAGCAACGCGAAGGGCGAAATCGTCATGCTGCCGTTCCAAGGACAGCAGATTTGGGACGCGACCTTCCTCGGCCGCTCCCGGACCATGCGCTCGATGTTCGATGAGCCGGTCGCGACCCGCGACTATCTTTCCAACTACGGCGCGTTCTTCATCCACTGCGGCGCCACCGCAATGGGAAATCCGGGGCCGGATGACCGCCACCCGCTTCACGGCGACCTGCCCAATGCGCCCTATCAGGATGTGCAACTGATCGCCGGCAGCAATTCCGAAGGGCCTTTCATGGCGCTGACGGGGCGCTGTCGACAGACCGTCGCTTTCAGCCATATGTGATGGAGCCCACCGTACGGCTGCAACTCGACGCCAGCAGCCTCGCCGTCGACATCGTGATCGAGAACCTGAAACGCTCGGCCATGGAGTTGATGTACCTGGCGCACATCAATTTCAAACCGGCCGATGGCGGGCGCCTGGTCGACACCGTAGCGGATGATTCCGCGGACATTGTCGTGCGCCAGACGCTGCCGCCCTTTTTCACGCCGAGCGAAAGCTACCTTGCCTACCGCGATGCCGTTGTCGCCAATCCTTCGCGGCATCGCCTGCTGACCAAGGGCGAGCCGATCGACCCAGAACTCGTGCTGACGATGAGGGCTAAGGCGGACCCCCAGGGCTGGGCGCACGCCTTGCAGGTCCATCCGGACCGTACTGCGGATTTCGTCAGCTTTCGCCCCGACGAGCTCAATTATGCCGTCCGCTGGATCACACGCGGCGCCGACCAGGACGCGCTTGGCCTCGTGCTGCCGGCCACCGCCGAACCAGACGGCTATCTTGCGGCCAAGGAAAGAGGCCGCCTGGTTCGCGTCGCACCCGGGGAAAAATTCCGCTGTGCCCTGCGTTTTGGCGCTATGGACGCGGACGCAGCCACACAACGAGAACAAGCCATTGCAGCGTTGAGAGGTGAAGGCCGTTAGTCGCAAGCCCTGACCGCAAACGCTGCCTGAACCGCACGATTGACCGTGACCGGCAGGATCGACATGTGGTTCTCGCCGGCGTGCAGCTCGAAGCGCGCACGCACGCCCGGGAGAGCATCAAGCCGCTGCGCCATTGCCCGCGCGAATTCGTCGGTGCATGTCACCTTCTTCTGCTGGAGGCGCTTTTCCTCGTCCTCGGCGCCAATCTGAAACGGCGCCAGCTTCTCGGTCTCGTACTCGCCGGCCGACAGGATCACGGTCGTCGCCAAACCAGCGGGGATGGCGGCCTCGAAGGTTTCGAGAAAGCGATCGATGGCACGGTCTTCCCAATAGATGGCGGGGCTCGCCGCGATCCAGGTCTGGAAGGCCGAGGGCCGCGTGAACAGGGCATAGAGCGCAAACAAGCCACCGAAGGAATGGCCATAAAGCGCCTGGCGGCTAGCGTCGACCGTGATCCGACTGGCGACCCACGGCTTCAACTCGTCCTCGATGAAGGCAAGGAACTCCCCTGCCCCACCGGTCCGGACTTCGGGCGTGCCCTCATAGAAGGGCGGATAGGTCTTGCCCGGCGGCGGGCCGAGATCCCATGAGCGGCGCAGCGGGTCATAGGCGCCCTCGACGGGATAGCCGATGGCGACGATGACGCCCCAGCCGACATTGGTGCCCGTTGGATAGAAGGCCTGCGCGCGCATGGCGTCGACCGCCGTGCCGATGACGGCGTTGCCGTCGGTCATGTAGAGCACAGGCCAGCCGGCCTCGGGCACCGGCCCGGACGGCACATGCAGGAATATCCGCCAGGGGGCGCCGCCCTGCGCCGGGACAAGATCGTGGACCGTGGTGTCGGCGATCAAGGCTGGCATCGACTTGGACATCGATATCTCCACAAGGGCTAAAGGTCAGCGGCGGCGCAGCAGCCACATCAGCACCGGGCCGCCGATCAGTGTGGCGACGAGACCGGCCGGGACCTGGCGCGGGAAGATGGCGGTGCGGCCCACCCAGTCGGCGGCGACCATGATCAGCGCGCCGGCGAGCACCGCGCCAACGGCCTGCGGCAGCGCACGGGAGAGGCCAAGGCGACGGGCAAGGTGCGGCGCCATCAGGCCGATGAAGGTCAGCGGACCGACGATCAGCGTCGAGGCTGCGGTGAGTGCCGCGACCACCAGCAGCACGAGAAGCCGCGTCCTCTTCAGGTCAATGCCAAGGCCTTGCACAGCGGCGGGGCCAAGCGGCAGGATGTCGAGCCAACGCATGAAGAAAGGCGCGAGTGCGAAGAGGCAGACGGCGATGCCACCGGTGAGCAAGGCGTCACCGACATCGACGCCATAGGTCGAACCGGTCAGCCAGTTGAGCAGCAGCATGGCACGCGGATCGCCGGTGGCGGTGAGCACCAGGATCAGCGCGTCGAACAAGGCCGTCAGAGCAACGCCGGCAAGCAGCAGCCGCTCCGGCGCATAGGCGGCACGGCGGCCGATCGCCAGCGTCACCAGCAAAGCGGCGAAGGCGCCGATGGTTGCCGCCGCCGTCTGAACCGGGCGTCCGGCATCCGAGAGCGCAAACAGCGCCACCATCATGCCGAGCGCAGCACCGGCGCTGATGCCAAGCACTTCCGGGC
>NZ_RZQI01000033.1:0-16049 GCF_003998335.1 Mesorhizobium sp. M7A.F.Ca.CA.002.05.1.1
CGCATCGGCCGCCGCTTCTAGCTTTGACGCAATTCCGGACGGAAAACCGTTTCACACTTTTCCTGGAATTTCTCTATGACCGCGAGCTTATTTCCGAATGAAGGTCAGATAGGCCGGCCGCCGGCCCTCACGAATGGCCTTGGCCTCGTAACGGGTGCCCGGCCAACCTTCATAGGAAAGGTGCCAGTCCGCCGCCTCGCAAGCCTGCCATGCGAACGCGCCATGCGCGCGGCAATGCAGCAGGGTCCAGTTGACATAGGTGTCGATGTCGGACGCGAAGCGGAATTTTGAACCAGGCTTCAGCACATGCGCGAACCGCTCGAGATTGACCGGGCTGACGAAGCGCCGCTTCCAGTGTTTCTTCTTCGGCCAAGGGTCGGGATAGAGCAGATCGATGCCGTCGAGCGAGGCTTGCGGCAGCCAGTCGAGCAGCCTTGTGGCGTCGTCGTCATAGACCCGCAGATTGGCGAGTGGTTTCTCGCGCACCGCCATCATCATCTTGGCCATGCCGTTGACGAAGGGCTCGACGCCGATAAAGCCGATCGAAGGCGCCTCGATCGCACGATGCAGGAGATGCTCGCCACCGCCGAAGCCAATCTCAAGGCGAACCGCGCTGACATCCGTCTCAAACAGACTGCTGAGATCGGTCGGCGGTTCAGCCGTCAGATCGAGCCGATATGTGCCAAAGCCGCTTTCCAATGCGGCCGCCTGCTGCGGACGCATGGTTTTGCCGCGCCGGCGACCGAAAAAGGCTTCGGTCGCGCGGCTTGGTCTGCCCTTCGGATCCATGGTGGGACTTTGCGGCGCCGCTGTCAGGCGGCGACCGCGTCCTTGAGCGCCTTGGCGAGATCGGTCTTTTCCCAGGAGAAAGACCCATCACGGCCGGCCTTGCGGCCGAAATGGCCGTAGGACGACGTCTTGGCGTAGATCGGTTTGTTGAGATCGAGGTGACGGCGGATACCCGACGGCGACAGATCCATCACCGTGCGCAGCGCGTCCTCGAGCTTTGCCTCGTCGACCTTGCCGGTACCGTGCAAGTCGACATAGACCGACAGCGGCTGAGCAACGCCGATGGCGTAGGAAAGCTGGATGGTGCAGCGGTCGGCGAGTTTCGCCGCCACGACGTTCTTGGCCAGGTAGCGCGCCGCATAGGCCGCCGAACGATCCACCTTGGTGGTGTCCTTGCCGGAGAAGGCACCGCCGCCATGGGGTGCGGCACCGCCATAGGTGTCGACGATGATCTTGCGGCCGGTCAGCCCGGCGTCGCCGTCCGGCCCGCCGATGACGAACTTGCCGGTCGGATTGATGTACCACATGCAGTTGTCGGCGATCTTCAGCTCGCCCAGCGCCTCCCGGATATAGGGTTCGACGACCTTGCGGACCTTCTTCGAATCCCAGCTCGCATCGAGATGCTGCGTGGACAGCACGATCTGCGTCGCCTCGGCGGCCTTGCCGTCGACATAGCGAACGGTGACCTGGCTCTTGGCATCCGGTCCGAGCCTGCCGGCTTCACCGCTGCCCTCGTGGCGGGCGGCCGCCAGCAATTCGAGTATCTTGTGGCTGTAGTAGATCGGCGCCGGCATCAGATCCGGCGTCTCGCGGCAGGCGTAGCCGAACATGATGCCCTGGTCGCCGGCACCCTCTTCGCCCTGACGGTCGGAGGCATTGTCGACGCCCTGGCCGATGTCAGGCGACTGGCCGTGCAGCAGAACCTCGATCTTCGCGGTTTTCCAGTGAAAGCCGGCCTGCTCGTAGCCGATTTCGCGGATCGCCTTGCGGGCGACCGACTTGAACTTGGCCGGATTGACGACCGAATGCCCAGCGGCATCCTTGAGAATATTGCCCGCCTTGTCCCTCTTGAGCAGCGTGTCGGGAACACGCACTTCGCCGGCGATGACGACACGGTTGGTGGTGGCCAGCGTCTCGCAGGCGACACGGACTTTCCACGGGTCCATGCCGGTCTTCTTGGCTTCGCGATACACCAGATCGACGATCTCGTCGGAAATCCGGTCACAGACTTTGTCGGGATGGCCCTCGGCAACGGATTCCGAGGTAAAGAAGTAGTTCTGCCGCGTCACGGGTGTCCCCTCTTGAAAAACGATCGGCAGGCTGCCGATTTTGGCGCGCCACGTGTTAGCGGGGCGAAGCGCCGCTCGTCAAGCGGTGCTTCGGCTCTGGCATGAATGTCGATGCAGTTATCTTGTGCCACCGGCGGCAAGACGCCGCCGGTGCTGGCGTGATTGAGGATCAGTCGGGATCGTCGGCGGAGAGGGACTTGACCAGGTCTATAATCCTGCGGCGCACCTTGGCATCAGCGATCTTGACAAAGGCCCGGTTGAGCTGAAGGCCTTCAGGGCTGCCGCAGAATTCGACAGCGAAAGCCATCGACGCGTCCTCGGCAAATCCACGGCCCGCCACGGGCTCCTGGCCGGGCGCATCCTCGAAAAAGAAGGCGACCGGCACGCCGAGTATGGACGCTATCGCCTGCAATCGGCTGGCGCCGACGCGGTTGGTGCCTTTTTCATATTTCTGAATCTGTTGAAATGTGATGCCGAGGTTTTCTCCCAGCTTTTCCTGGCTCATTCCCAGCATGTTGCGGCGAAGCCGGATGCGACTGCCAACATGGATGTCGATCGGATTCGGTTTCTTCTTGTTGTCTTCTGTCATTTTTTCCTCGCCGAATTTTTTCGGCTTTCTCTATTTTTTCTTGCCCAAACAAAGCCGGAGGCAACTGCCCCAACAGAACGATCCACCGGCTTCGAGAAATTTTCAGGCACTTACAGTATGAGTTTCTAATGTGTTGGCTGTCAATTCACCCGTAGCCTTTGCCTTACGTTCAACAGCGCTGCCCCAACGGCAAACAGCAACATGATCAGCATTCCGTTAATGCGCCGTTGGCCGGGAGATATGAGCGCCTGTCCGGAAATCGGTATGTGGGCATCGATGGCGCCGCGTGCGTCGATCGCAAGCGCATCGACGATGCGCCCGCGCGGATCGACGACGGCCGAGATGCCGTTGTTGGCAGCACGTACCAATGGCAATCCATTTTCCACCGCGCGGATCTGGGCCTGCCTGAAATGCTGATACGGACCCGGCGTGTCGCCGAACCACGCATCGTTGGTAACGTTCACAATAAGCTGCGCTGACGCAGCGTCAACTGCCACAAGATCGGGAAAGATCACCTCATAACAGATAAATGGCAGCGCACGGATGCCATCGGGCAGCGTGATGGCGTGCCGCTCATTGCCGGCCGCGAAACTCATCGGCCCGGCAACCAGTTGCTCGATGCCGAAACGCTGGAGCAGATCGGCGAAAGGCAGGTATTCGCCGAACGGCACCAGGTGAACCTTGTCGACTGCGTCGGAGATTTCACCCTTGTCGTCGATCGCCACCACGGAGTTGTAGTAACGGCTGTCGGCATTCGCGGCCGAACCGCCTTCCTCGCGAACGACGCCGGCAATCAGCATCTGGCCGGATCCGAGCATGTCTCCCAGCGCCGTCAATGCGTCCGGACGCTCGGTGAAGAGGAAAGGCACCGAGGTTTCGGGCCACAGGATCAGCTGCGGCTTTTGATGGCCTGGGTCCGGCGCCTTGGCCGAGAGCCCCATCAGGACCGCGAAGATGCGGTCGCGCACCGAGGCATCCCATTTTTCCGACAGGTCCACGGCCGGCTGAACGATGCGGACATCCAGGCTGCGTGAAGCTGGCGGTTCGGGAGCGCCAAGCCTGACATAGCCGAAGCCGACATGGGCGGCGGCGAGCATGACAAACAGTGCCGCGCCGAGGCGCAGGTGCCGACGTGCCGCCAGCAGTGCCGGCAGTGCGAAGACGAACACGGCGAGCGCGTTCATGCCGATCATGCCCGTCACCGAGACGCTCTGCATCAGCAGCGGCACGGGCATGGCCGCGTAGCCGACGGCATTCCAGGGAAAACCGGTGAACAGGAAATCGCGCAGCCATTCCGCCAACCCGAAGCCGAAGGCAAGGGCGGCGATGCGGCCAATGTCGTTGCTCCACAGCAGCCGGGCTACGATTGCAGCAAAGCCGTAGAAAAAGGCGAGCATGAAAGGAATGCCGACCACCGCGAAGGGGAGCGCCCAGGCAAAACTGTCGGCCTCGACCAGCAGCGCCGAGCCGATCCACCAGAGGCCGGCGAGGAAATAGCCGAAACCGAACCACCAACCGACGGCAAAAGCCGGCCGCAGACGCCGGAACAGGCTGCCGGAAGCTTCGCCGGTGGCGCCGTCGAGCAGCCAGACCAGCAGCGGAAACGAGACGAAACAGGCGGCGAAGAAATCGTAAGGCGCCTGCCCAAGCACGGCAAAAGCGCCCGCGAGAAACGCCACGAGCGCACGCCGCCAACCCCAAAGCAGAATTATCCGGCCGGTGAGGCGCTCCATGCATACTTCCGAGTCGCGAATCAGGACACAAGATTTAACAGGCTGCGCTCCGCGCTCCAAACGGGCGGATGGCTGGCTGAGATGCACAGCTCCGGCCCTGCCCTACCGGTGCCAACCCTCGATTTGAACGCCGCCCAGCCGCTCGGCCTCCTCGCGCGGAACCGAACGGATGGTCTGCGTGAAGGTCCAGACATGGCCCTCGGGGTCGCGGGCACGATACTGGCGCTCGCCGTAGAACTGATCCGCCGGCTCCTGGATTATCTCAGCGTCGGTCGCCCGCGCCTGCTCGCAATGCGCATCCAGGCCGCCCTTCAGCCTGACATAGATCGACTGCGTGTTCCTGCCCGAGACCGAAGCCGGGCTGGCAACATAATCGCTCCATTCGGAATCGACGATGATGTAGCTGTCGCCGAATCGCATCTCTGCATGGACGAGTTTTCTCTCGGCATCGCTGACTACCATGCTGCGCTCGAAGCCAAATGCTGCTTCAAGCCAGTCCAGCTGCTGCTTCAAGCCAGTCCAGCGCGGCACGAGGGTCCTTGTAGAAGACACCGGACCCCAGACTTGGATGCTTGAACGGGTCGTCGACAGTCATCGGGCGAGCGTGAGGCTCACGCCTGTTCGGTGCGCGCGGTGGCGCGCCGGCGGCGCTCACCCTTCTGGCTCTGCACGATGCGCACGCGCTTGACGCGGCGCGGATCAGCATCGAGGACGTGGAATTCGAAGCCGGGTATGGCCTGCACCACCTCGCCGCGGGCCGGAACACGGCCAAGCGTGTTGAAAATCATGCCGCCGATCGTGTCGACATATTCGCCATGTTCACCGGCGGCGAAATCCCCGCCGATCATCTTGGCCACGTCGTCGATCTCGGCCTTGCCGTCGACGATGAACACGCCGTCGCCGCTCTGGGTGATCATCGGCTCGTCGTCGTCATGCTCGTCCTCGATGTCGCCGACCACCATCTCGACGATGTCTTCCAGCGAGGCGAGGCCGTCGGTGCCGCCATATTCGTCGATGACCAGCGCCATCTGGGTGCGCGTCGTCTGCATGCGGCCCATCAGGTCGGAGGCAAGCATCGACGGCGGCACGAACAGCACCGGGCGGATCAGATTGAGGTCGCCAATGGTGCGTGCGAGGTCGACCTGGGCAAGATCGAGAACCGTGGCAGCGGGGGTTTTCCTGGTCGTGCGGCCCTTCTTGACGCGCGCGATCTTGGTGATGTGGGCCAGCACGTCACGGATATGGACCATGCCGCGCGGATCATCGAGCGTCTCGGAATAGACCGGCATGCGGGAATGGCCGGATTGTTCGAAAGTGCCCAGGAGATCGCCGAGCGTCGTCGTGATTTCGACCCCCTGAATGTCGGCGCGCGGTACCATGACGTCCTCGACGCGCACTTCGCGCAGCCGCAGGATGTTGTTGAGCATGGCGCGTTCGCCGGGCGAGAAGGCGCCGGCATCGCTCGTCGTCTCGGCAAGCGCGCCGGCAATTTCCTCACGCAGGCTGGTTCCGTTGCGTTGCCGAAACAAGCCCAGAACGCGGTCGAACAGGGAGGGACCGGCAGGCAACGTCTCGCTGGCAGCGCTGCCAGCAGCAGAGGTACTGCTAGCGCCAGAGGTACTGTTAGCACCAGAGGTACTGTTAGCACCAGAGGTAACGGTACTCGGACTTGATCCCTCTTCCGACGTATCGGAAGCCTTGGTCGCACTGCCGGCGTCGGGGCGGGCGGCAGTTTCTGGTTTGTCGTTCATCGTCGTCCGGTCAATTGATCAGATGTAGTTACGCGTAGGGGTCGGGAATGGCAAGCCTTGCAAGCGCCGTGCGTTCGACGGCTTCCATCGCCTCGGCTTCAGTGTCGGTCTCGTGATCGTAACCCAGCAAATGCAGCAGGCCGTGGATGACGAGATGGGTGATATGGTTCTCGACAGGCTTGTCTTCCAGTGCCGCTTCACGCGCGACCGTCTCGGCGGCGAGCACGATGTCGCCCAGCATCGGCGGCAACGGTCCGCCTTGCACAAACGGAAAAGCCGGGAAAGACAAGACATTGGTCGGCTTGTCCTTGCCGCGCCAGCCGGCGTTGAGAACCCGGACATGGGCGTCGTCGGTAAAAACGAGGCTGAGTTCGGAACGGCCCGCCACGCCGGTTTCGGCAAAAGCCGCCTTGACGGCGCGATCGACCAGCCGCGTCAGGCTTGCCTCGTCGGGCCAGTTGCCCGCCTCAACCGATATGTCGATGTCGACGGGAACATTCCCGTCGCCGGATGTTATGTCCTCAGGCATGAAGCCGCATCGTCAACATCAATTCTCGGCGCCGAGGCCGCGCGCCAGCTTGGCGTCCCGGTCGTAGGCCCTGACGATTTCCGCCACCAGCGGATGGCGGACCACATCGCCGTCGTTGAAGCGCACGGTGACCGCGCCCGCCACGCCGTCCAGCACCCGCAAGGCTTCGACCAGTCCCGATTTGGTGTTCGAGGGAAGGTCGATCTGGGTCGGATCGCCGGTGACGATCATGCGCGAATTTTCGCCCAGACGCGTCAGGAACATCTTCATCTGCATCGGCGTGGTGTTCTGCGCCTCGTCGAGGATGACGGCGGCATGCGCCAGCGTGCGGCCGCGCATGAAGGCGAGCGGCGCGATCTCGATCACTTCGGCGGCAATGGCGCGCTCGACTTTGTCGGCGGGCATCATGTCGTAGAGCGCGTCATAGAGCGGCCGCAGATAGGGATCGACCTTCTCCTTCATGTCGCCGGGCAGGAAGCCCAGCCGTTCGCCGGCCTCGACCGCAGGCCGAGAGAGAATGATGCGCTCGACCATGCCGCGCTCGAGCAGCATCGCCGCATGGGCCACCGCCAGATAGGTCTTGCCGGTGCCGGCCGGGCCGATGCCGAACACCAGTTCCGACCGTTCCAGCGCCCGCATATAGGCGTCCTGGTTGAGTGAACGGGCATAGATCGTCTTCTTGCGGGTGGCGATCTGGGCGGCGGAAACCTTGCCCTTGCGCTCCAGCGTCGGCAGGGTCAGCTGATCGTCGGCGGCGATCGCCATGCGCACGGCGCCGTCGACGTCGGACTGGCCGATATCGACGCCTTTCTGGAGAATGCCGTAGAGGTTGTCCAGGGCGCGGCGCGCCTGCTCGGCGGCCGACGCCGAACCCTTGATGGTCAGCTGGTTGCCGCGTGAGCGGATGTCGACGCCAAGCTTCTGCTCCAGCCTGGCGAGGTTTTCGTCGAACTGACCATAAAGGGCGCTGGCAAGCTTGTTGTTGTCGAAAGTCAGAACGATGTGCGCCATGTCAGAAGCCCCAGATGCCGGTACCGGGGGCAGGTTCTTCAGCTCTGCTGCGCTCAACCGTCTCTCCTCATCTGCCGAGACCCTCAGGCCAATTCGGCGAACAGGCTGTTGTAGCCCGTCTTCGTGATTCGCACCTGGATAATGTCACCGATTTCGCCGGCCTTTTCATCAACAATAACCGGCTGCAGCCAAGGCGAGCGGCCAACCTTCTGGCCGGCCTGACGGCCGGGCTTCTCGATCAGCGTGTCGATGGTGGTTCCGACGAGGCTCAAACCAAAATCCTGCTGCTGCTTCACAAGCAGAGCCTGTAGTCTCTGCAAGCGCTCGTCCTTGACCATTTCCGGCACATGGTCGGCCATTTCGGCGCCCGGCGTGCCCGGACGCGGCGAATATTTGAACGAAAAGGCCGAGGCGTAATTGACCTGGCGCACCAGCTCCATGGTCGCCTCGAAATCCGCCTCGGTCTCGCCGGGAAAGCCGACGATGAAGTCGCCGGAGAGCGCGATGTCAGGCCGCGCGGTACGGATGCGGTCGAGCAGCGCCAGATAATCCCTGGCCGTGTGCCGGCGATTCATCGCCTTGAGGATGCGGTCGGAGCCGGATTGCACCGGCAGATGCAGATAGGGCATCAACGCCGGCAGATCGCGATGGGCCGCTATCAGTTCGTCATCCATGTCGCGCGGGTGGCTGGTGGTGTAGCGCAACCGCGCCAGCCCGGGGATTTCGGCCAGCCTGAACAGCAGGCGGCCAAGGCCCCACTCCTGACCGCTCCCGCCCTGGCCATGCCAGGCATTGACGTTCTGGCCGAGCAGCGTCACTTCGCGCACGCCGGCTTCGGCCAGGCGCTCAGCCTCCGCGACAATCTGCGCCACCGGCCGGGAGACTTCGGAGCCCCTTGTGTAGGGCACAACGCAGAAGGTGCAGAACTTGTCGCAGCCTTCCTGCACGGTGAGGAAGGCGGTGACGCCGCGCTTGATGACCTCGGCGCGCCTGGGCTGCGGCAGGTGCTCGAACTTGTCTTCGATGGCGTAGTCGGTCTCGACGATCTTTTCGCCGCCGCGCACCCGCGCCAGCACGTCCGGGAGCCGGTGATAGGTCTGCGGACCGATGACCAGGTCGACGGCCGACGAACGGCGGATGATCTCGGCGCCTTCAGCCTGCGCCACGCAGCCGGCGACGCCGACCAGCATCTCACGGCCGGCCAGGGCACGCTCGGCTTTCATGGCGCGGATACGGCCGAGCTCGGAATAGACCTTTTCGGCCGCCTTCTCCCTGATATGACAGGTGTTCAGCAGCACCAGGTCGGCCTCGCCAATGGCATCGGTCGCGGAATAGCCGTCGGCAGCCAGCGCATCGGCCATACGCTGTGAATCATAGACATTCATCTGGCAGCCATAGGTCTTGATGAAGACTTTTCTCGCTGCCGCGGGAAGCACCGCCGGCTGTCCAGCCGTAGTGCCGATGTCGTCGCTTTCTATCGTGTTCAAGTCCATAAGGCGGCTTCTAACGCCTTTCCGTGACAAAAAACAGACGATTCTCGGCCCGCGCCAGCAAGAGCGTGCCGGAGCTACCGGCTCGGCCGCGGGTCGGCAAGCGCCGCCTGCATCATCTCACGCACCTGGCTTTCCATCAGTTTCGACGTCTCCTTGCGGTTCGAACCCTTGGAGAAGGCGATTGCCTCGCCGAAATGCACCTCGACGTCGAGCGCGCCCTCAGCGAGCAGAACCTTGAGATGCGGCATCAAATCCTCATCGCCGATCCAGGCGGCAAGCGGGCGATGCCGGCGGCCGAGCGGCACGCCGTGCAGACGCGTATAGGCGATCGCCACCGGCTGGATGAACACCTGTTCCGCCGCGCCTTCGGAAATCGCCATCGAGGCGGCGCCGAACAGCGTGCTCTTGAACGGCAGGACCATATTGCCGTCGCCGGTCGAGCCCTCGGCAAACAGCACCATCGCATCGCCCTTGGCCATGCGGCTGGCAATCTCGCTTGCCTGGTCGCCCGACGAACGCTTGCGCTCGCGCTCGATGAACACGGTGCGCTGCAGCTTCGACAGCATGCCGATCAGCGGCCAGCCTTCCATATCCGCCCTGGCGATGAACTTTACGTCGGCAAAAGAGCCGAGCACCATGATGTCGGTCCAGGAGATGTGATTGGACGCCACCAGCAGCGGGCGCTTGTCGGACAGCGCTCCCTTGACATGGATGCGCATGCCGAGCGCCCTGACGATCAGCCTGTGCCAGACCTTGAGGATGAAGGTTTCCGGCCACCAGCCGGTCTTCATCGACAGTATCTGTAGCGGCACGAGGACCAGCGAACCGGCGACAACGAGGCCCAGCGCCAGGAAAATCCTGATTTTCTTGATCATCGCCCCATCCCGGCCGTCTCGCTAGCGAAGATCGCGGCGCATGACAAGCGCGCCGGTCGGTCCGTGTTCGGCCGATCTGTAGTAATTCGGCCGCTTGCCGACCTCGCGGAAGCCCAGCCGACGATAAAGCGCGATCGCCGCGACATTGGTCTCGTCGACCTCGAGGAACAGCGCTTCGGCGCGCTGCGCGTGCAGTTCGCGCAACACCGCGTCCATCAATTGCCAGCCCAGCCCCTGGCGACGATGCGATCGCGCCACCGCGACGGTCAGGATCTCGCCCTCGCCTGCCGCAAGCCTCGCCAGCACGAAGCCGGCGGGCGGCTTGGAGCCCTGTCCGGTTTCGCGCGCGGCATAGCCGAACACGGTGTCCTGTTCGAGCAGGGCGGCGAATTCGCCATCGGTCCAGGGGCGGACAAAGTCCTCGCGATGCAGCAGCGAGACCGCCGGACTGTCGGCGATCCTCAGCGGCTCGAGCGCGTAGTCCCGGCGGCGTGGTTGGAGAAAAGGTATGCGCATTTATCTTTCTTGCCTTGATAGAATAAAGCCAGCCTGCGGCTTGGCGTCGGCGCCGCGTATATAGAGTGGTTTCGGCCGTTCGCCCGCGCCCTTGGCGGCAGCCAGGCGGGCGTAGGTGACAATGTCGGCGGTGGCTGTCCGAGGGCCGACATCAAATTCGCGCCCGGCCGATGCGCTGATGAGCGCTGCCGCGGTGCCGGCAAGCACCGGAGACGTTTCCTTCGCCATAGCCACCACGTCAGCCAGCGTGGCCGCGGCCGGACCGTAAGTCAAGACTAACCTTTCGTCGTAAAAGGCCGCGTGGATCTCTTCACGGCCGGCATCGAGCGCCGCCAGCACGGCGCGACCGGGAAATGCCGCTGCTGCTTCGACGGCCAGCGCCTCCAGTGTCGTCACCCCTATTGCCGGTATCTTCAGCGCCAGCGCCAGGCCACGCGCGGTCGAGACGCCGACGCGCAGACCGGTGAAAGAACCGGGGCCGACAGAGACGGCGATGGCGCCAAGACCTGCATAGTCGGTTGCGCTTGCCTCCAGCGCTTCGGCGATGACCGCCATCAGTTGCTCGGCATGGCCCTTGCCGAGATCGAGCACCTGACGGCCAAGCTCCTGCTTCGCCGTCGCGTCATAGACGCAAGCGGCGCAGAGATTGGCGGCACAGTCGATGGCAAGCAATTTCATGAGGCAACCGGTTCGAAAAACAATTCCCTGTGCCCGCCACGGCCCGCCACCGCAAGGGGATAGTGCATAATTCGTTAAGCGGCTTCGCTTGTAGCCTATGCGGCCTGTTCGATACGCAGCATGTGGTTGTCCCAGACATAGTCCGGTTCGGAGCGTGTCGCACCGCTGCCCTCGACGATCTCGCCGGCGCCGGTGGTGGCCATGAAGCCGGTTCCATCGGGCGCCACGCCGCAGACCTCGACCAATGCGCTGTTCGCAACGACCCGGCCGCTGGCCGCATCGATCACGACGAGCGAGTTGCCTTCCGGCGAGGAAACGGCGACGGTTCCGGCAGCCCAATTGGCGGCTACCGAGCCTATGTAGTTGCGGAAGCCGGACAAAACGTCCTGCGGCATGTCCAGCAACTGCAGCTCCTTGCCGCGCGCGGCGCGACCGACCAGCAACGGTCGATCGGTGCCCGGCCCCCTGTACTGGCAGCCGAACCAGACGCTTCCGGACCGATCGGTGTCCATGTGGCGGATCGACAGCTGATGCAGTGCGGCCGGCAATTCGTGCTTCTCGATAAGATCGCCGGTGACGCGGTCTATCAGCACATAGGACGGCTTCATGGTTGCAATGTTGAGCTCGGCGCGGCCGTAATCCGGATGGGTCTCGATGCCGCCATTGGCAACCGCGATCGTCCTGCCATCGCCCAGGAGCAGAAGCTCGTGCGGACCCATGCCATAGGTCGGGAATTCGCCGACACGGCTGAATTTGGCCCGCGCATCGTAGACGCCGACGACGCCGGCGGCGTTGTCGAAGTCGTTTTCGGTGGCATAGAGCAGCGCACCGTCGGCCGAGAACACGCCATGGCCGAAGAAATGCCGGCCGGCGATGCTGGCGATGGTCAGCGGCGCGTCACGGCCCGAGTGATCGAAAACCACGGCGAAGGTGCCGGGCTGACGCGCGAAGACCACCGAGCGTTTCGATATGGGATCGAAGGTGACATCGTGGCCGCGATCGGGCAGGTCGATCGCATGCAGGACCTTGCCGGCCTCGGACAGGACGGCAGCGCCAAAGCTGCCGTCGCGTTTGACGAAAGCCGTGGCGAAGACGGCGTCGGCCACAAGCGTGGTTGCCCAGGCCGAGGGCGTCATCGTCGCCATGAAGCCAACGCCTGCAGCTCTCAGGAAATCGCGGCGATCTATCAGAGGGGTTTTCAAGGATCAATCTCTCTTCTTGAGCATGATCTTTTCCGAAAACCGGCTTCCACTTTTCGGGATCATGCTCAGTCCCCATCCAGCGAGGAGAAGCCTGCGGTCAGTCCGAATTCGGCGGTCAACCTGGTGCCAATCAAGGCCGAGAGGCTGGAGGTGATCAGCGCGAAATGATCGAGCTTGTCACGCAGCGCCGGATCGGCAAGCGCCTTGTCGATTGGACCGCTGACCGCCTTGGCGGTGGCGACACCGTTGACCAGCTGGATGTGGATCGATTCGGCCATCCAGCGCGCATCGGTCTGCAGGGCATCGCCCAGCTTCGAGGCCTGGAACAGCGTATCGATGCCGGAGAGATTGCCGGCCAGTGACGCGGTGGTGTTTTGCGAGCGCCAGTAGATTGCCTGTTTCGGCTTGTCCGCATCCGGCTTGCCGCCGAAAAACCCTTTCAGGCGCACGTCGCGCACCATTTCGAGCTCATTGATGAAGACGCCGACCAGTTCCGTCACCGCTTCGTTGCCGTCGCGGTAAAGTGGGTTCTGCGGCCCCGGATTGGCCCAAAGCGCTGCAAAGCCGTCCGGCTTGTTCCAGGCGGCGCTGACCTCACCGGCCATGGCTTCGATGTTGCCGGCAACCGCCGCGCCATATGCGCAGCGGTAGGGATCATCCTTGCCGGCAAGTGCATCGGCGCCGTCGCCGTAAAGAACGAATTCGAGCGCGCCCAGCCCCTGCATGGCAACGCTCTTGCCGGCCAGTTGTGCCGGATCGGTCGCGGTCGGATCCTTGTCGGACAGCGCCGCCTGTACCTGTTTCAGGCCGATGCTCTTGCGATCCGGCCAGAACAGCATGCGCTCCAGCCGGTTGTTCTCCTTGATCGGTCCGAAGCCGATGATTTCGGCTGACGACCAGGCATAGACGGTGGCGGAGAATTCGGCGCGTGCGGCATCGAGTTCTCCTTGCGAGGGCGTGACGCACAGCTCGCGCATGGATCCGGTCAAGGCTTCCGCATGCTCGTGCAGGCCGGCATAGGCCGGGCGGACGAAGCCATCGATCGCGCGCTGGATGATATCGGAGGCTTTGACCGCCGCCGACGCAGGGACAACGCCCAGCAGGGCCAGCGGAAGAACGAGAAACAATGCAGAACGCTTGAACATCACAGTGACTCCAGGAATTTGAGCAGCGCGTCACGCTCAGTCGCACTGGCGGCGGCAAAGCGGTCGCGCGCTTTCTGCGCCTCGCCGCCATGCCACAGAATCGCCTCGGTCAGGCTGCGCGCGCGCCCGTCATGCAGGAAGAAGGAATTGCCGTTGACCGTCCCGGTCAGGCCGATGCCCCACAGTGGCGGCGTGCGCCATTCATTGCCCGTTGCATCTCCCACGGCTTGGCCATCGGCCAGATCAGGCCCCATGTCGTGCAGCAGGAAGTCGGAATAAGGCCAGATCAACTGGAAGGCCTGCGCCTTGTTGGGCGTATCGCGGCGCGTGACGAATTTCGGCGTGTGGCAGGCAATGCAGCCGATCTCGTAGAATGTTTTTTTGCCCGCGAGCACGTCGGGCCGGTCGAGGTCGCGGCGCGACGGCACGGCCAGGTTCTGCGAATAGAAGGTGACGAGATCCATCACCGGCGGCGGCGCTTCGACCGGGCCAAGACGCTGCTGCACGCCGTTCGGCATGTCGAGGCATTTTGCCTCCGCAGCAGTGCAATCGCCCCAATGCTTCGGCTCTTCGGGCGTCGAGATGCCGATGTCGCCGGCAAAAGCGTCCGCCGCCTGCTGGCGGATCGACGCGGTCTGTGCCTTCCAGCCGAAACGGCCAAGCGTCAGTTTTCCGTTCAGGCTATCGCGCACGATGTTCGGCCTGCCGGAAATGCCGTCGCGGTCCCTGTCGTCCGGATCGGCGTGGGCGAGAATATCAGCCGGCGCGATCTGTTCGATCAGGCCCAAGCCGATCATCGGCGGGGTCAGGCGCGGCGACAGCGTGGTGCGTGGGTCAAGCGGCCCGTAGCCAAGGCCGTCAACCGAATAGCTCGGCTTGCGCAAGGAGATCACAGTGCGGTCCGTCAGCTCTACCTTACGTTCTTGGTAGTCGATATGCATCCTGCCTTCACCGGGCAGGCCGGGTACGGCGAGCTCCTGCAATTGCCTGCCGTAGACCGGGTCGGGGAAGTTGAGCACCTCGTGGTCGGCAAGCGCCGCCTTCTCTTCCGCGCTGCTGGCGTCACGGGCCAGCCGCAGGAACATCGACGTGGTGCCGACGTCGCCTTGCGGCGGGCGGCCGCGGCCATCCTTCAGATGGCAGTTCTGGCAGGCACGTTCGTTGAACAGCGGGCCGAGCCCGTCCGACGCCTGCGTCGAGGATGGCGACGAGACCCAGTTCTTGCGGAAAAGGGCATTGCCGAGCTTGAAGTCGCCCTCTTCCTCGAAGGTGATGTTGGCCGAGGATTGCGAGAAGGAATCGCGGCTGACGTCCTTCCGGGACGTGCCGGCGCCACCTTGCATCAGTTCGAACTGCTCTGGCCTGGAAAAATCCGCGGTCGGCCTCGTGACGGCGATGACGCGCGCCTGGTCCTTCGCATTGAGGTCGGTGCGCGTGGTGGCGAGCCCGGCAGGCTGAAGATCACCGGCCATCGCCGAGGAGGCAAGCGCCAACACGAGCACGACATAGCGCCGACGCGCCAATCCGGCCGGCGTCTTGCGAAGGAGCGGCGAGCCATTGGCCCGCCGCGAGCGGCGCATGAATTCTAGCAGGCGCCGCATTCCCGCATGCCCTTACTCCGCCTCGTCCGCCGATGCGGCGTTGAGCTGGCCGTATTTTTCCTCGCCGATCGAGGCAAGCAGGTCGAGCTGCGTCTCGAGAAAGTCGATGTGACCCTCCTCGTCGGCGAGCAATTCCTCGAACAGCTTCATCGTCACGTAGTCGCCGGCGTCGTTGCAGATTTCGCGCGAGCGCTTGTAGGCGGTACGTGCGTCATATTCGCCGGCAAGATCGGATTCGAGCACTTCCTTGACGTTCTGCCCGATGCGCAACGGCGCCACGGACTGCAGGTTCGGATGGCCTTCGAGGAAGATGATACGGGCGACGAGCTTGTCGGCATGGTGCATCTCCTCGATCGATTCCGCCCGCTCCTTCTTTGCCAGCTTGGCGTATCCCCAGTCCTCAAGCAGACGGAAATGCACCCAGTACTGATTGACGGCCCCAAGCTCCAGAAAAAGAGCCTCGTTAAGCCGCTCGATGATCTGCGGATCGCCTTTCATGAATTCTGCTCCCGTATTGGACGCGCAGGCCTCTGACGCGATCCAGGTGTGAAACGACATCCACGCCGCTCGCCTCCGAGCGGGCGTGGTAATTTTCGGTGACCCGAATGATCGTTTCCACCACATTTGGGAAGCAGCCGCAACAGCGACCGCGCTTTTGCATGGCATGATAGATCTTCGCCGGCACGATCAGCTGCCAGGGATCCTGGTCCAGCAGCCCGACGATCGTCTGCTCGATCTCCTTCTCGGTGATGATATTGCAATGACAAATCAGCATTGGCTTGCTCGGCTGGCTGACGGCGTCTCCCGCGCCGTGTGGCTTGATTTTCTAGCGGAGGCCGTTCCAGAGC
>NZ_RZQI01000341.1:0-5866 GCF_003998335.1 Mesorhizobium sp. M7A.F.Ca.CA.002.05.1.1
GACATCGTCTACTCCTGCGGCGTCATCTTCTTCGCCTGGAAGGGGCTGCGCTTCCACAACGCGCTGTGGCACGGTTTCGTCGTCACCGGCGCCGGCCTGCATCTGGCCGCCATGGTCGACTGTCTGGTCATCAATCGCCTCTGACATTCTCGACGCGGCAATATTGCCAAGCGCCATTCAATTTGGTCACAATTCCGTTTAGAGTCGCGGTTTACGTGATCGGCGGCGGCATCGGAAACGGGGCACGGATGGCTTTTCTCAGATCCTTCGGCATGGGCAGACGTTCTGATGTCCTGATCTACGACCCGCATAAATTATCGAGCCCGCAGGTCTTTCTGCTGACCATGGTGATCTTCCTGGTCATCGTCGCCTTCATCGCCGCCATCCTCACCCGACAGATCTCAACCGCTTTTGGCAGCAATCCCGGCCTCAATGGCCTGATCGTCGGCGTGCTGGTGGTCGGCATCCTTTTGGCCTTCGCCCAGGTCGGGCGACTGTTTCGCGAAGTGCGCTGGGTCAACTCCTTCCGTGCCGGCTCGGAAACGACAGAACCAGTGCTTCTGGCGCCGATGAAGGCGATGATCGGCCGCTCCTCGGCGACGGCCTTCTCGACCAGTTCGATGCGCACCATGCTCGATTCCATCGCCACCCGCCTCGACGAAAGCCGCGACACCTCGCGCTATCTCGTCGGCCTGCTGGTGTTCCTCGGCCTGCTCGGCACTTTCTGGGGACTGTTGAACACCATCGGTTCGATCCGCGAGACCATCGAATCGCTCGATCCCGGCACCGGTGACGCCGCCGCGGTGCTCGATTCCCTGAAGCAGGGGCTTTCGGCGCCGCTGGCCGGCATGGGCACCGCCTTCTCGTCCTCGCTGTTCGGCCTCTCCGGCTCGCTGGTGCTCGGCTTCCTCGACCTGCAGGCCGGTCGCGCCCAGACACGCTTCTACACCGAACTGGAAAACTGGCTGTCCTCGGTGACCGACCTGTCGTCGGACATCGTCGTCGCCGACCCAGCCAAGACCGAATCCTCCGACGAGATCCGGGTGCTGTCGGAAAGGCTGCGCTCGATGCAGGAGAATGGCGGCGGCTCCAACCCGCGCGTCGCCACCGCCATGGCCAATCTCGCCGACGGCATTTCCGGCCTGGTCAAGAACATGCGCTCGGAACAGCAGATCATGCGCGACTGGGTCGAAGCCCAGTCCGACGAGCAGAAGGCGATGCGCAACACGCTGGAAAAGATCGCCGATGCCCTGAAGAAGCCCGGAGTGCACTGAAGTGGCACTCGCCAGGGGCCGGCGCACCGATCGCCGCATCGACTACTGGCCGGGCTTTGTCGACGCGCTGTCGACGCTGCTTTTGGCCATCATGTTCCTGCTCACGGTCTTCGTGCTGGCGCAGTTCCTGCTGGGACGCGAAATCTCCGGCAAGGATACGGCACTCTCGCGCCTCAACTCGCAAATCAACGAGCTGACCCAGTTGCTGGCGCTGGAGCGCTCGACGGCGCAGGACAAGGATGATTCACTGGCCAATCTGCAGGCGTCGCTGTCAGCCGCGCAAGCGGAAAGGAGCCGGCTCCAACAGTTGCTGGCGCAAGGCGCCGGTGCCGGCGACGCCGCCAACCAGCGCGCCGCGGCGCTGGGCGGCGAACTCGACAACCAACGCCAGATCAGCCAGCAGGCGCTGAGCCAGGTCGAGATCCTCAACCAGCAGATCGCGGCACTGCGCAAGCAGATCGGCGCGCTCGAGGATGCGCTCAACGTCTCCGAAATCCGCGACCGCGATTCCAACACCAAGATCGCCGACCTCGGCCGACGCCTCAACGTCGCTCTGGCACAGCGCGTGCAGGAGTTGAACCGCTACCGCTCCGACTTCTTCGGCCGCTTGCGCGAAATCCTCGCCGACCGAGAGAACATCCGTATCGTCGGCGACCGCTTCGTCTTCCAGTCGGAAGTGCTGTTCCCGACCGGCTCCGAGGTGATCAACGATGCCGGCAAGGTCGAGATGAAGAAGCTCGCCGACGCCATCATCGAGTTGCAGAAGGAAATCCCGCCCGAGATCAACTGGGTGCTGCGCGTCGACGGCCACACTGACAATAAGCCGCTCTCCGGCGCCGGCCGCTACCGCGACAATTGGGAGCTGTCGACGGCGCGTTCGACATCGGTGGTGAAATTCCTGATCGAAAACGGCGTGCCTGCCAACCGGCTCGTAGCCGCCGGTTTCGGTGAGTTCCAGCCGCTCGACCCCGCCGACACCGAAGAGGCGCAAAATAAGAACCGCCGTATTGAACTGAAGCTCACCGAACGTTGATCCAAAATCACGCGAACTTGTTCGTCGGCTCAACTCTAGAGCGCAGATAGAGGCCGACAAGGCCTGAAAAGATTATCTTTTTTTAATTACACATTGTCGCAGGGCGATCCTAACTTGCCGCCCGGGCCGAGAACCGCCGGCGATGAACCCCCTCATCGCGACGCGACGGAACCGGACGGCCCAAGGCCGGAAGGCAGGCGGACAACCGCCGCCTTCCTCTACAAGAGGAGACGCGTGATGCGCTCTTTCAAGACCTCGCTTAGAACTGCTACACTCACGGCGCTCCTCATCGCCGTTCCGCTTGCCGGCGCCTATGCCGCGGGCCATCACAAGGGCGCTCTCGACGCGGCCGATCCGACCGACATGACTGGCCCGCGTGTCGAGGCGCTTATCGCACAGGTGCAGGGCGTCCGGCAGGGCATCGTGGACGCAAGACAGGCCAACAACATCACCCCGGCCGTGGCGGAACGCCTGGAAATGCGCACGGCCCACATCGGTCAGGCGGCAGAGAAAGTCGCCGCGTCCGATCACGGCAGGATACCGGCCGCGCAATATCATGACCTGCTGCGCCGGCTCGACAATGTCGACCAGCGCCTGAGGGTCGATACCGGCAGCGGTTTCCTGATGGGCGACGGCGACGACGGCGGCAACTACCCGAACGGCTGAGGCCATAGCGCCCGAAACGGTCCAAGAGGAAGGGATCACCTGACGCTTTCGGGAGCCATCCCGCGGGCGTCCTTTTTACCAGCCCAGCCAGACCGCGATCAGCGCGGCAATCGCCGGCGCGGTCTGGATAAACAGGATTTTGCGGCCAACCGTTGCCGCGCCATAGAGGCCGGCAACAGCCACGCACAGCAGGAAAAACACCTTGACCTGGAAACCGGCCGCCCCGAGGTAAAGCCCCCAGATGAAGCCGGCGGCGAGGAAACCGTTGTAGAGCCCCTGATTGGCGGCGAGCACCTTGGAGGCGCTGGCGAATTCCGGGGTCAGGTTGAAAGCCTTGTGTCCGCGCGGCGTGTCCCACAGCACCATCTCCAGATAGACGATGTAGGCATGGATCAAGGCCACCAGCCCAACCAGGATGTTGCCGATCATTTCGTCCCCCTTGCGTTGTCGCCGGCAGCATTCCATGCGCGGCATCGCCTGCGCAAGGTGCATTTGCCCGACGGCATCCGAGGGTTGCCAACGCATTTGTGTTGGTGTCTTTTCGCGCCGTCCCCAATCACGGAAGCCGCCATGTCCTTTCAGAAACTCGATGACCTCTGCCACAAGCTCGAAGCGCTCGAGCATGCACTGGCCATTCTCGGCGCCGATGAGGCCACCCACATGGCCGTCGGCGGTGGCGAGAAGCGTGCCGAGGCGATGTCGGCACTGGCCGGCATGTATCACACCAGGGCAACGGCGCCGGAGATAGCCGACTGGATCGCTGCGGCCGAACAGGAAGCATTGGGTGAAGAGCAGCGCACTGCGGTCTCGGAACTGCGGCGCCAATACGCCAACCTGACCTGCCTGCCGGTCGAATTCGTCGAACGCCAGACGACCGCGCGCATGCGTTGCGAGCAGCTGTGGCGCGGCCTGCGCGCCAAGAACGACTGGGCGGGCTTCCAGCCGGCGCTGGAGGGCGTCGTGGCGCTGGTGCGCGAGGAAGCGGCGCTGCGTGCCGATGTGCTCGGCCTCGCCCCCTATGACGCGCTGATGGAGCAGTACGACCCCGGCAACCGCACCGCCGACATCACGCCAGTGTTCGCCGACCTGAAGGCTTTCCTGAAAGGTTTTGTGCCGGAGGCGCTGGCTATCCAGGACGCACGGCTGCGCAAGCGCCCGCTGAAGCCGCTCTCAGGCACCTATGCGATCGACCGGCAGCGCGAGCTCGGCCTTGCCATGATGGCGGCGGTCGGCTTCGACCTGACACACGGGTCGCTGTCGGTGTCGCACCACCCTTTCTGCGGCGGCGTGCCGAGCGACGTGCGCATCACCACCCGCTACAAGACTACAGACTTCCTGTCGGCGCTGATGGGCGTACTGCACGAGACCGGCCATGCGCTCTACGAGCAGAACCTGCCGAAGGCATGGTCGCACTGGCCGCTCGGCAAGGCGCGCGGCATGGCCGTGCATGAAAGCCAGAGCCTGTTCGTCGAGAAGCAGCTCGGCCGCAACCCGGCCTTCTGGCGCTGGGCGCTGCCGGTGGTCGAAAAGCATCTCGGCGAAGCCTGGTCGCTCGACGACATCCTGCCGCATGTGCATCGCGTCGAGCGCGGCCTGATCCGTGTCGATGCCGACGAGGTGACCTATCCCCTGCATGTCATCCTGCGCTACGAACTGGAGCAGGAACTCGTCGCGGGTCGGCTGGAGGTGGCTGATCTGCCCGAAGCCTGGGACGCCAAGATGCGTGACTATCTCGGCCTCTCCACCATCGACAACCCCGCCGACGGACCGATGCAGGACGTGCACTGGCCGGGTGCGGCCTTTGGCTATTTCCCATCCTACACGCTGGGCGCGATGATGGCGGCGCAGCAATGGGCGGCGCTGACGCGGGATCATCCTGCCGCCGACGAGGATCTCGCCAAAGGCAATTTCGAGGCGATCAACGACTGGCGCCGCGAAAAAATCTGGTCGCAGGGATCACGCTGGTCGACGCCGGACCTGCTCGAACGCGCCACCGGCGAAAAGCTCAACGCCACTTATTTCGTGAACCATCTGAAGCAGCGATACGGAGCCGTATAGCGGCTGCCGGCACAGCGGCAGATGTTTCTGCCTACTCAGCCGCGCCCCTGAAAGCACTGGCTCCGGTTTCGAACTGCAGCTTGGCCAGCCGCGCATAGATGCCGCCCTTGGCGACAAGGCTTTGATGCGTGCCTTCCTCGACGATCGAGCCGCCATCCATGACCAGGATCCTGTCGGCCTTCAGCACCGTTGCCAGGCGGTGGGCGATGACGATCGTGGTGCGGCCCTGCATCAGCCGTTCCAGCGCCGTCTGCACCAGCGTCTCGCTTTCGGCGTCGAGGGCGGAGGTGGCCTCGTCGAGCAGCAGGATCGGGGCGTCGCGCAGGATGGCGCGGGCGATCGCAACCCGCTGGCGCTGGCCGCCTGACAGCGTCACGCCGCGCTCACCGACCTGGCTGTCATACCCGTTCTCGAGCTTGAGGATGAATTCATCGGCAAGTGCATCCTTCGCCGCCGTCTCGATTTCGGCCTTGCTGGCTCCCGGCCGGCCGAACCCAATATTGTCACGCGCGCTTGCCGCGAAAATGGTGACGTCCTGCGGCACGATCGCGATGCGCTGGCGGATCGAAACGGGATCGGCCTCGCGCACATCGACGCCATCGATCAGGATCTTGCCTGTTTCGGGATCGTAGAAGCGTAGGATCAGCGAAAACACCGTGCTCTTGCCGGCCCCTGACGGCCCGACGATCGCCACCGTCTCGCCCGGCATGACCTGAAAGCTCAAGCCATGCACGGCGGCACGGTCCGGCCTTGCCGGGTAGGAGAAGGAGACATTGTCGAAGGCGATCGCGCCCTTGGCGACGGCCGGCAGCGGCTTCGGATCGGCGGGCGCCCG
>NZ_RZQI01000342.1:0-5861 GCF_003998335.1 Mesorhizobium sp. M7A.F.Ca.CA.002.05.1.1
CGGCCGCCTCAACCCACACTATTTCCTGGGCGGCAAGGTCGTGCTGCAGGTCGAAAAGGCGCGCCGCGCCTTCGAGGAAAAGTGCTCCAGCGTGCTCGGCGTTGGTGTCGAGGAAGCCGCGGAAGGCATGATCGACATGCTGGAGTCCGATGCCAACAACGCGCTGCGCCGGGTCATTTCCGGGCAAGGCATCCATCCCTCCGAATTCACGCTGCTGTCCTATGGCGGCTCGGGACCTTTGCATCTGGCCGGCTGCTCCAGGGGCATCGGCTTCAAGGACATCATCACCTTCCAGTTCGCGGCCGCCTTCTCCGCCTTCGGCTGCACCACGGCCGATTTCATGCGGCGTCATTCCGTCTCCACCCAGCACGACATCCCGTCACGCGCCGACGAGGCTACGCTGGCCGCCTTCGGCGCCAAGGTCACCACGGTCTGGAACGACCTGACCAAGGCAGCGGTCGACGAGATGATCGCCGACGGCCATACCAGGGAGAAGATCAGGACCGTGCCGTTCCTGATGATGCGCTACACCGGCCAGCTCGAGGACGTCGAAGTCATGGCGCCGCTTGCCAAGGTCGGTTCGGCCGACGACATGCGCAGGGTTATCGACGAGTTCGAGGCGGTCTATGCCAAGGTCAACCATCGCGTGTCGCGTTATGGCGAAGCCGGCTTCACCATCACCGAACTCGGGCTGATCGCCACCGCCGACAAGGTCAAGCCGGTGCTGCTCAAGCGGCCGCTCGGCGCCTCCAACCCGGCAGCCGCCCACAAGGGCGTGCGCGAGGCCTATATCGGTGGGCGCTGGCACAAGGCCAATCTCTACGAGATGGATCTGCTTCAGCCAGGCCACGAAGTCATCGGCCCGGCCATCATCGAACATCCCGCCACCACGCTCGTCGTTCATCCGCAGGACCGTGTCCATGTCGATGAATGGACGCTGCTGCACTACACCCACGCTTGAGAGGGCGACCGCCATGTTGGACAAACCTGCCTCGGCCCTGCGCCTTCGCGAAAGACTGCTCGATTCCGAGCGGCTGATGGAAGAGACCGGTTGCTATGACGGCATTACGGAACTCACGCTGCGCAACCAGGATCCGCTGAAATTCGAGACGCTGCACACCAAGCTACGCGCCTATTGCGTCTCGGCGCGCGAAATGGCGCGCCGCATCTCGGCCTCGCCCGGCGTGCGCGAGGTCGGCGAAATGGTGGTCGCCATCTACACGCCCGAGGGCGACGCCATCGCTCTCTCCAACGGCATCATGGTGCACGTCCATACGATGAGCCGCTTCATCAAATGGATGATCAAAAACGGCTACGAGGACAACCCGCGCATCCGCGAAGGCGACATTTTCGCCAACAACGACGCCTTCATAGGCACTGTGCAGGTGCCCGACGTGATGGACGTGGTGCCTATCTTTCATGAAGGCACGCTTGTCGGCTGGGCCGGCGCCGTCTGCCACGAGCTGGAGGCTGGCGGCATTACCCCAGGCGGTGATGTGTGTCTCGCGCAGGAGCGCTTCACCGAGGGTCTGTTCGTCTGCGCCGAGAAGATCGGCGAGAACGACGAGATCCGCCGCGACTACGTCATCCGCTGCGAGCGCAATCTGCGAATGCCGATCTACTGGGTGCTCGACGAGAAGGCCAAAGTCGCATCCTGCATCGACATGCGCGAAAGCGTCAAGCAGCTGATCTCCGAGATCGGCCTCGACTACTGGATGAAGGTGTCGAAGGAGTTCATCGAGGAAGGCCGCCGTGCCCAGCTCGCCCGCACCCGCCAGCTCACCGTCCCCGGAATCTATCGCGGCCACACTTTTTACGGCCACGTCACCGCAGGCAAACCCGGCTTCCAGCTGCTCGGCGATCCGGACTGGCTCTACAACATCCCGATCGAGATGGAGATCACCACCGACGGCAAGATCACCATGGACTTCGAGGGCACGCAGCCCTGGGGCTACCATTCGATGAACTGCACGCCGGCCGGCATGGATGGCGGCATGTTCGTCACCTTGACCCAGCACATGAATTTCGAAGGGCTGGTCAATGACGGCGCGTGGATGGCGACCGAACTGAAACTGCCGCACGGCACCTGGACCAACCCCGACAACGAGATGGTGGCGACCGCCACCTCATGGGCTTTGCTGCTGCCGGCCTATGGCGTCTTCCAGCGGCTTTTGTCGCGCAGTTTTGTCGCCCGCGGCTTCGTCGAGGAGGCCTTCGTCGGCCAGGTCAACAGCCCGATGATCGAGATGGGCGGCGAGAGCCAGTACGGCACGCCGTTCGGCATGGCCCATTTTGAATGCGCCGCCGCCGGCTCCGGCGCGCTCGCCATCAAGGATGGTCTCGACACCGCCTATGTCGGCTGGAACCCGGAATCCGACATGGGCAACATCGAGGTCTGGGAACAGTCGATGCCGATGGTCTATATCGGCCGCTCGATCGTGCCCAACTCCGGCGGTGCCGGCAAATATCGCGGCGGCTGTTCCTTCGTCTCGACCTGGCTGATCAACAAGACGTCGCATCTGCGGCTCCACACCTCCGAACATTCTTCGCGCGTGTTCGACAATGGCGGCATGTGCGGCGGTTATCCGGCGCCGACCTGCCAGAAGCATCGCGCCGTGCGCAACTCAGACATTCACGAACTCGCGGCAAAAGGCGAACCGCTGGCGCATGCGCCCGGCATCGATCCGCATGTCTCCGACTACGAGCGGAACATCGGTGGCGACCATGTCGTGGTCGAGGGCCCCTACATCACCTCGCCGCACAAATCCGGCGACATCTTCAGCCATTCCTACAATGGCGGCGGTGGTTACGGCGACGTACTGGAGCGCGATCCGATCAAGACCGCCTGGGATGTCGAGAACGGCTTTCTCACCCGGCAAGCGGCGGACCAGGTTTTCGGCATTGTGCTGAAGGACGATGAAGACGGCTATCCCATCGCCGATATCGACGCCACGGTCGAGCGCCGCGCCGCCATGCGCAAAGAGCGTCTGGCCAAGGCGGTCCCTGTGGTGGATTGGATCGCCAAGGAGCGTGGTCGTGTCGAAAGGGCCGATTTCGCCCCCGAGGTGAAGAAAATGTACGCCAGCGCGATCAAGCTGTCGCCGCGCTTCACCAGCGAATTCAGCGAGTTCTGGAACGTCGATGCCAGATCGATCTTCATGCCGGGAGCAAAGCCATGACCTCGTATAGCAAGGAAGTCCTGGGCGATCTGGTCGCAGGCAAGCTGCCCTGGCCACAGACAAGGCGGATCATGAGTGCCTACAAGGACGATGACCGTTTCTTCAAGATGGTTGCCGTCTATCAGGATCGTGTCGCCTGGAAAGATCCGATCCTGCTGCCGGTCTCGGACCATCTGTTCATCTGCCAGAGCGGCGATGAGCGCATTACCCGCTGCGAATGCGGCCACTCCTTCGGCGACTATCGCAAGAACTGGAAGCTGAAGGCTGCGATCAACGTCCGCAACACCGAGGGGGCTTTGCGCGAAATCTATCCCAACAGCGATCTCCCCGATCCCGAATGGATGGAGATCCGCGAATTCATCTGTCCGCAATGCGGCACGCTGCACGAAGTGGAAGCGGCGGCACCTGGCTATCCCATCGTCCACGATTTCGAGCCCGACCTCGAAGGCTTCTATCGCGAATGGCTAGGCAAACCGCTCCAGCAAACATGAAACGCTGGCGATGGAGGCTGCGCCGGTGTGATTGCCAAATACGGTCAGGCCTGATTGCCTGCCCGGAACGAAGTGGAGACCGTGCGCCATGAACAACCTTTCCGGCCGTAGCGCCATCGTTACCGGTGGGTTCTCGGGCATGGGCTTTGCCATTGCCACGGCTTTGGCTGAAGCCGGCGCCAATGTCGCCGTCGGCTCCTACATCGCGCCGGCCAGCGCCGACAAGTCCGATGCCGCCTATTATCCCGGCGCGGACGAGATCGAGCGCGTGCGTGCGGCCCTTACCGTCCACGGAACGAGGGTTCACGCCGCACACCTTGACGTTCGCGACAGCGACGTCGCCAATCGGTTCGCAGCTGACGCCGAGGCGGCCATCGGCCCCGCCGATATCCTGGTCAATGCCGCTGGGACGACCGCGGAGCAGCCGGTCTGCGGCCATTCCGACGCGCTATGGGACAAGATCGTCGATACCAACCTGACGGGCGCCTTCCGCGTCACGCGTGCGGTACTGCCGGGCATGATCGAACGCGGCTGGGGCCGCATCGTCAACATCGGCTCAACCGCCGCCTCGGTCGGCTGGAAGGACAACCCAGCCTACTGCGCGTCCAAGGCCGGCCTTCTCGGCCTCACGCGCTGCGTGGCGCTGGAGGGGGCAGCGCATGGCGTCACCTGCGTCATGATCAGCCCGACCTGGGTCGAGACCGAACTGATGCGCCGCAATGTGGCGCAGGTCGTCGAGCGCGAAGGCAAGGGGCGCACCGCTGAGGAAGCGATGGCCGAGATCGCCAAAGGCAACCCGCAGCAGCGCATGCTGCAGCCGCAGGAGATTGCCGCACTGGCGGTCTTCCTGTGCTCGGATCTGGCCAAGGGCATTACCATGGAGAACATCCAGATCACCGGCGGAGCGCTTTGGTAGCGGCTGATCTCTCCGCAGATGCCTCGCTGTAAGACAAGGTGACCGGATTTGCCATTGAGCGCCGGGCGCAATAGGTTATATTGCACTGCACAATGGAGACGCCGTTTATTGCACGCCCATATTTGCGAAGATTCCGGCCGGCTCATGGCTTGCCGGCCCTAGGTCGTGTCGGCGGAACCCTGAGATGAAGATTCCAAAGTCACTGCTGATCGATCCCGAGAAGAACTCGGTCTATGGCGCCTTTGCCGTAGCCGTTTCGATCTGGGCGTTTTCCTATTCGGTCATCTTCGGCCAGATCTTGATCCTGGCCTATTATGCGGTCTGGCTTCCGCTCATCCTGGTCGACTACCGGCGGTTTCTGCGGCATCTGTCCAGCGCCTGGCTGCCGCTGCTGTTTGCGGCCTATATCTGCTTCTCGGTTTTCTGGTCGCAGGCCCCCGGCGTCACCGCAAGGACGTCGGTCCAGTATTTTTCCCATATCGCCTGCGCCTACGTAGCTGCGCGCACCGTCAGCGTGCGCACGCTGACCATAGGGGCGCTGATCGGAATATTCGTCGTCCTCATCTATTCGCTGAAGGTCGGGAACTATTCCGAGGATGTCCTCGACGGCACCGTGAACTTCGTCGGCGCCTTCGCCTCCAAGAATCAGATCGGCTTTGTCGGCTCGCTCGGCATCTATTTCTGCGTTGTCTTCCTTGCCTTCTACAGGCGCGGCCGGCTCAGCTTCATCCTGGCGGTGCCCGTCGTGCTGCTGTCGGCCTATGTCCTGGTCGCTTCGCATTCCGCCACCTCGATGGCGTCGATACCCGCGGTGCTGGCGCTGGTGGCGCTTCTTGCGATGAGCAAACTTCTGTCACGCCGCTATCGCCGGGTCATCTTCCTGATCGGCGCCGGCCTGCTGGTCGTGACGGCCTTCGTCGCCTTGAATCTCGGGCTGATGGACTTCGTCCTCGGCCTCTTCGGCAAGGATTCGACGCTCACCGGGCGAACCTATCTGTGGGAGCAAGGCTGGAACACGGTCCAGAAATCGCCGATTCTCGGCGTCGGCTATGCCGCCTATTGGGTGCAGGGCTTCGCTGAAGCCGAGCGGCTGTGGAACGAATTCTACATCACCACCCGCACCGGCTTCCACTTCCACAACACCTATATCGAGGCCCTCGTCGAACTCGGCTTCGTCGGAGCGACGCTGGTGTCGCTGATCATGCTGCGCACGCTCTACGGCCACGTCTCGGCGGTTATCTTCAAGGCATGGCAGGCGGACTCGGTGATCCTTTT
>NZ_RZQI01000343.1:0-5858 GCF_003998335.1 Mesorhizobium sp. M7A.F.Ca.CA.002.05.1.1
CCGTCGACCAGCGCCTTGATCTGCGCGGTGCCGTCGCCGGCGAGCGCAAGACGGATGCCGAATGGCCGCACCCGCATATCGTTCTGGATCGCCATCCCCTCGCCTTCCGGCAAATAGAAGCGCTCAATACCGTAGTCCGGCGCGATGGTCGCCTCTTCGCCGCGAAGGTCCCAGCCCTCGGCGACGTGGCCTGATATATCGGCCTCGTCGGCAGCGGCGGGCGTCGGCGCCTTGCCGAACCAGGCGGCCGTCGGCTGCCAATAGTTGTCGGACCCCTTGTTCAAGCGGACGACTATCGTGGTGTCGTCGCTTGAGAGTTTGTCGGGTGGAATGTTGGCGATCATTTTCACCGGTATGCGCGAAATATCGTAGCCCAGGATAATATAGTCGCCGCGCAGGAGGTCGCGCGGATCGACGGGCTCGATCTTCAGCAGCACCTCTTTGCCGTTGCGCAGGATCGCCGCGCGGCCGGCGATGATCCAGCTCAGGAAGCCGATCTGGACGAGCGCCAGCACCAGTGCCGAGATGACAAGCCTTTTCCCGGTGATCATGCCGTGGCTCCTTTGGCATCTGGACCTTTCATACGCTTTTCCACGCGGATGATGACGATCGCAAGGATGCCGAGCAGCACCGCGGCGGCCAGGAAGAAGCCGGCCGTATCGAGCATCGATTGCAAGGTCACCACATAGATGATGGCGAGTTCGAAGGCGAAGCCGAGATAGGCAAACCAGCGCAGCCCACGGCTTTCCCGCCCTGCCAGCACGATTGCGGCGACAATGCCGGCAAGCGCGATCACCGAAGCGAGGGCAAAACCGCTGTTGTAGGTGCTCTCGTCGGCGAGTTCGAACTGAATCATTGCGAGGCCGGTGAGGAAGCCGAGCAGTGCGTGCAAGGGCAAGCGGCCGCCGAGCTGCACGACCCGGTCGACTGGATCCGGCGCGAAGACCGAGGCCGCGAACAGCAGCGCCGAGACGACGACCAGCGGGATCGCCACCTGCAGCGTGTCGTGGTTGGTGACCAGCAGCACAAGATAGAACAGAACCGACAGGATGATCAGGTGGCGAGCCGCCTGGCTGCGGGTCCAGAACGAGACGGCAAACAGCACGATCGCCATGATCAAGAAGGCATGCGGAAATTCGCTGCGGCTGTAGTAGTCGAAGCCTTTCAGGAACAGCCAGGCATCGGCGATGCCGACCGAAGCGACCGTCAGCGGATTAGAACGCAGCGCCACCGCCGCCAGCGCCGTTCCGGCGCCCCAGGTGACCAGAGCCGAGGCCTCGTCGCCCGAGAGATGATACATCTGGCCGATCAGCGCGATCGAGCCGCCGAAAGCCGCAGCCGCCACGATCCAGAGCGCTTCGCCGATCGCCGCATGGTCGCGGGCCTTCAGCACCGCGCCGCCGACATAGCCACCAAGGATGACGGCAAACAGTGCCGCCACGCGCGCCAGCCGCGGGGTCGCGTCCCAATTGGCGGCGACGAAAATCAGGATGGCGGCTCCGAACAGCACGGCAGCCATCATCGCCAGGATAGAGCCGAAGCTGAGCGACTTGCGCTCGTTGGCCTCGACATCGCGCGAAAGCGAATCGGCTGTGGCGGCGTCAATCAGCCCGGCCTGCAGCCAACGCGCGATATCCGCCCTGACCCGCGACGAATAACTCGCCATGCTGCCACTCCCCCAGTTCGGTCTTTTTTTCAGCCGATCCGGTCAAACCGCTGACGCGGCGGCATTTTCCGATTCGGGTTTCTTTGTGTCAGGTCCGTGAACGCCCGTTAATGCTGCATTGCACAATTTGCATTGCTGCCATGCAGCCATAGCGCTTTTAAATCGATATGGGTCCGCCTATTTATAGTTCGTACACAAACGGAATGATCCGCAAGAAAGACGAAACGAGAACTACCATGAACCTGATCCGCAACTACCGCAACTGGCGCCGCTACAGGGACACCGTGTCCGAGCTGAGCCGCCTGAGCAACCGTGAACTGACCGACCTCGGCATCAGCCGCAGCGACATTCCTTACGTCGCTCGCAAGGCGGTCTAATTCTTCGGACCGCGAATGGTCCGAACCAGTTTTGAAAAAGAGAACGACAATGAACCTGATCCGCAATTATCGTAACTGGCGCGTTTATCGCGAGACGGTTACCGAGCTGGGTCGCCTTTCCAACCGCCAGCTGCATGATCTCGGTATCGTCCGCGACGAAATCAAGATCATCGCCCGCCAGGCGATCTAACCAGAATTTCGCCAGGGTCGACCTCCTCCCCGACCCTGACGGATCCGGTCAACCTTCACCTCCTCCCGAGGGTTGACCACCAAAACGGCGCCCGCCGCACCTCCTCCCGCGGCGGGCGCTGTTACCCGGGGCAAAAGGAATTTTGCCCCAAAAGGTTTCGCCCCTTTCAAACGGCGAAAGAGTTTTCGTCAAAGCCGACCTCCTCCCCGGCGATGACGAATAGGCCCGACCCTCACCTCCTCCCGAGGGTTGGCCACAAAAACGGCGCCCGCTGCACCTCCTCCCGCGGCGGGCGCTGTTTCCCCGGAGTAAAACGAATTTGCTCCAGAGGTTTCGCCCCTTTTAAAAATGGCGAAAGGAATTTCGTCAAAGCCGACCTCCTCCCCGGCGATGACGAATATGGTCGGCCTTCACCTCCTCCCGAGGGTCGACCCCAAAAACGACACCCGCCGGACCTCCTCCCCCGGCGGGTGTTGTCGTTTTCAGGAGGCGCTCCCATCAGCAGCTGTTTGCCCCGCACCGCGCACGGCAATTGCAATCGCCGCACCAAGCGATTATTCCGGCGCTCATGAGCAAAAACCCCATCCATATCATCGGCGGCGGCCTCGCCGGTTCCGAAGCCGCCTGGCAGGCAGCGCAGGCCGGCGTTCCGGTCATCCTGCATGAAATGCGGCCCGTTCGCGGCACCGATGCACACAAGACCGACAGCCTGGCCGAGCTCGTCTGTTCCAATTCCTTCCGCTCCGACGATGCCGACAACAACGCAGTCGGCCTGTTGCATGCCGAAATGCGGCTGGCCGGCTCGTTGATCATGAGCGCCGGCGACGCCAACCAGGTTCCGGCCGGCGGCGCGCTGGCCGTCGATCGCGACGGGTTCGCCGACGCAGTGACGAAAAAGCTCGAAGCACACCCGCTGATCACCATCCAGCGCGAGGAAGTGCCTGGTCTGCCGCCGGCGGATTGGGACCAGGCGATCGTCGCCACGGGCCCATTGACCGCCCCCGGGCTTGCCCAGTCGATCGCGGAAGCGACCGGCGCCGATGCGCTCGCCTTCTTCGACGCCATCGCGCCAATCGTCCATTTCGACACGATCGACATGGATACCTGCTGGTTCCAGTCGCGCTACGACAAGGTCGGGCCAGGCGGCACCGGCAAGGACTACATCAATTGTCCTATGGACAAGGACCAGTACCTTGCCTTCGTGCAAGCGCTGGTCGACGGCCAGAAAACCGAATTCAAGCAATGGGAAGGCACGCCCTATTTCGACGGCTGCCTGCCGATCGAGATCATGGCCGAGCGCGGCGTCGAGACGCTGCGCTACGGGCCGATGAAACCGATGGGGCTGACCAACGCGCACAATCCGACCGTAAAGGCCTATGCCGTGGTGCAGCTGCGGCAGGACAATGCGCTGGGCACGCTCTACAACATGGTCGGTTTCCAGACCAAGTTGAAGCATGCCGAGCAGGTGCGGGTGTTCCGCACCATTCCGGGTCTCGAAAACGCCGATTTCGCCCGCCTCGGCGGCCTGCACCGCAACACCTACATCAACTCGCCGACCTTGCTCGACGCTTCGCTGCAACTGAAGTCGCGGCCCGGCCTGCGTTTCGCCGGCCAGATCACCGGGTGCGAAGGCTATGTCGAAAGTGCCGCGATCGGTCTGCTTGCCGGCCGCTTCGCCGCAGCCGAGCGTCTCGGCCACTCACCGTCCCTGCCGCCGCTGACCACGGCCTTCGGCGCCCTGCTCAACCACATCACCGGCGGCCACATCGTCTCCGATGACGAACCGGGAAAGCGCTCCTTCCAGCCGATGAACGTCAATTTCGGCCTGTTCCCGCCGGTGGAGGCGCCGAAGACCGAAGGCAAACGCATGCGCGGCAAGGACAAGACCGTTGCCAAGCGCCATGCGATCACGTCGCGTGCGCAGGCTGATTGCCGAGAATGGCTAGGGCTGCCGGCACAAGCGCAAGCCGCCGAGTAGTCCATGGCCAAGCACTCCGAGCTGCACCAGCTTCTGCCGTCGGACCTGCCGCCGAGTGGCGAACCTTTCGCCGGCGACTACGAAATTTGCTGGAGCATCTATGTCAGATGCACCAACCTGCGGAAGCTGCGCGAAGTTCATATACCCGCTATCGAGGCGCTAATAGGTCAGCCTCACGGGGGCCAAGGTTGGCTGTACGAAAATGAAAATTACAATGAGAACCGCGATCGAAGCTTGAAGAGAATCATTGCCGTTCAGCCTGTCGAAGGTCCCTACAATGACCGGCTAATTCTGGATTTCATGAAAGCGATCTATTCGCTGTCATCCTTCTGGGCGATCCAAACCCGTCTGGATCCCTCACATCCTCATGGCGTCTACCTCAGTGCACGATTCACGCAGGAGGCTCCCAGCTCGGAGGCGCCGGCTATCGTCGACGCGCTGGTTGAGTTCGAAGCCAATTTTACAGATTTGGGGGGCCGTGAATTCGGCCGGCATTTCGGCACAACTCGGCGCATTAGCGCCACCATGCCGGATGGTTCGGAAGCCGGCCGGGCGAAACCCAGGCGCTAGGACCTCATCGTTGGCCGCACGGATGAAGCAGGATACAATCCTACTTGCGGTCCAATGGGAGCCGTTCCATGGAATTCGCCGAGAAACTTTCTGTCACAGTCACGCCAGCAATGGCCCGCCTTATCCGCCAAAAAGTCGAAGACGGCTCTTTCGGCTCGGCGAGCGAAGTCATCCGCGCGGCGCTCCGGGCCTTCCAGCGCGAGGAAGAGGAGCATGCCGAGCGCCTAGCCGCGATCCGGGCCAAGATAAAGGCTTCGATCGAAGATACGCGTCCCGCTGTTCCGCTGGATCACGCCATCGCGCAAGTGACGGAACGAATCGCGCAATTGGCGTACGACAGCGATGACGACGGACCCTCCTGACATAAGAAGTTCTACTCGGCGGGCTCGCCACCCACGCTTGGCAATCCCGGCTTCCCCGCCTCAGCAGGATTTCGCCTGACATAGGCAGCCTTCAAACTCTCCGAAGTCTCGCGCGAGCCGTCATGGCTCCACCCTGGCGGCTTGATCAAGTAGTTGATGCGGTCGCGCACCGTCAGCCTTGGCACAAACGCATCCCTGAACATGCCGATCCATTCATGGAACGCCACTTTCAGTGGATTGAAGGTGCCGAGGTTCCTGACGATGCCATAGCGCGGCCGGTCTTCTTCCAACTCTCCGACGAAGGTGCCGAACATGCGGTCCCAGATGATCAGCGTGCCGGCATAATTGGCGTCGAGATAGCGCGGATTGGTGGCGTGGTGGACGCGGTGGTGTGAGGGCGTGTTGAAGACGAACTCGAACCAGCCCCACATCTTGCCGATCGTCTCGGTGTGGATCCAGAACTGCCAGACGAGGTTGAAGCCGAAGGTGAAGGCAATCACCGCCGGATGGAAGCCAAGCAGCACCAGCGGCGCCTGCAAAACGAACATGAAGGTGAACAGGCCGGTCCAGTTTTGCCGCAGCGCCGTCGATAAATTGTAGTGCTGGCTGGAATGATGGTTGACGTGTTCGGCCCACACCCAGCGCACCCGGTGCGCGATACGGTGATAGACGTAGTAGCGCAAATCATCGAGCAGGAAGGCGGCCAGGAACACCC
>NZ_RZQI01000344.1:0-5831 GCF_003998335.1 Mesorhizobium sp. M7A.F.Ca.CA.002.05.1.1
GTGCTACGTATTTCCCGTCTCGCCGCCCTGAACCACGGCCGGCCGGTGGGCGGACGCATGCAAAGACGCGACAACTGCCATGTCGAGATGTCAATTGAGTGACGGGGCAAAAGGCGCGACGCTTCGCGTCGGCGGCACAGAAACGACCTAACGATAAAAAAATGACAGGAGCGTCCAAGATGACGGAAACACTTGAAGGCAAGCATATCGTCGTGACCGGTGGAACCGGTGCGCTCGGCGGTGCGGTTGTCGGCAAACTGCTGAGTGACGGCGCGATCTGCCATGTGCCCAACGCCCATGCCGCCGCACCAGCGCATTTTCCCTTCGCCGCGCATGACCGTGTCCAGTTGGTGCACAATGTCGATCTCTCGGACCCTGCCAAGGTCGAAGCGTTCTACAGTCAGGTTCCAGGCCTGTGGGGCTCAATCCACCTGGCCGGCGGCTTCACCGCCGCACCGGTGGAAAAGATCGAGTCGGCGTCCTTTGCCGAGATGATGGACACCAATGCACGCACCGCCTTCCTGTGCTGCCGCGCCGCGATCCGCTCAATGCTGTCGTCGGACACGGCGGGCCGCATCGTCAACGTCACGGCGCGCGCCGGGCTCGATCCGCGGCGCGGCGCTGGCATGGTCGCTTACGCCGCCAGCAAGGCGGCGGTTGCCGCGATGACGGTGGCGATGGCCGAAGAGCTGAAGCACAGGGGCATCCTGGTCAATGCCGTGGCGCCGTCGACACTCGATACGCCGGCAAACCGCGCCGACATGCCGGATGCCGATGTCACCAGATGGGGCAGCCTCGAAGCCGCCGCCGAGGCCATCGCCTACCTTGCCTCGCCGGCCAATCAGGCGATGAGCGGCACGCTGGTGCCGCTTTACGGCAGGGCGTAACCTTCCAACCCTTCACGTCGGTCAAGTCAAAGAAAAACCCCGCCGGATCGCTCCGGCGGGGTTTTTGTTGAGGCCGCGCGCGAGGCGCGGCAGACAGCCGAAGCTTAGCTGCCCTGCTTCTTCAGCGCGGCACCCAGGATGTCGCCCAGCGAAGCGCCGGAGTCGGTCGAGCCGTACTGAGCGACCGCTTCCTTCTCTTCGGCGATTTCCAGCGCCTTGATCGAGACCTGCAGCTTGCGGGTCTTCTTGTCGAAGGCGATGACGCGGGCATCGACCTTCTGGCCAACGGTGAAGCGCTCGGGGCGCTGCTCGTCGCGGTCACGGCTCAGATCGGAGCGCTTGATGAAGGTCTCGATGCCGCTGTCGACCAGCCGCACTTCCAGACCGCCATCCTTGACGCCGATGACTTCGCAGGTGACGACCGCGTTCTTGCGCAGTTCGCCTGAAGTCGCCGCTTCGCCGACCGTATCCTTGGCCAACTGCTTGATGCCGAGCGAGATACGCTCCTTGTCGATGTCGACATCGAGCACCTGCGCCTTGACCATGTCGCCGCGATTGTACTCTTCGATGACCTGCTCGCCCGGACGGGTCCAGTCGAGGTCGGAAAGGTGCACCATGCCGTCCACGTCGCCTTCGAGGCCGATGAACAGGCCGAACTCGGTCTTGTTCTTGACCTCGCCCTCGACCTGGCTGCCGACCGGATGGCTAGAGGCGAAAGCCTGCCACGGATTCTCGAGCGTCTGCTTGAGGCCGAGCGAGATGCGGCGCTTGGCCGGATCGACCTCGAGCACCACCACGTCGACTTCCTGGGTCGTCGACAGGATCTTGCCGGGATGCACGTTCTTCTTCGTCCACGACATTTCCGAAACGTGGATGAGACCCTCGATGCCCGGCTCCAGCTCGACGAACGCGCCGTAGTCGGTGATGTTGGTGACGGTACCCTTGATCTTCTTGCCGATCGGGAACTTGGTGCCGATCTCGGACCACGGATCACTCTCGAGCTGCTTCATGCCGAGCGAGATGCGGTGGGTTTCCTGGTTGATGCGGATGATCTGCACCTTGACCGTCTGACCGATGTTGAGGATTTCGGTCGGATGGTTGACGCGGCGCCATGCCATGTCGGTGACATGCAGCAGGCCGTCGATGCCGCCGAGGTCGACGAACGCACCATAGTCGGTGATGTTCTTGACGACGCCTTCGACAACCTGGCCTTCTTCGAGGTTCTGCACGATTTCCGAACGCTGTTCGGCGCGGCTCTCTTCGAGCACGGTACGGCGCGACACCACGATGTTGCCGCGGCGACGATCCATCTTGAGGATCTCGAAGGGCTGCGGGTTGTGCATCAGCGGGGAGACGTCGCGGATCGGGCGGATATCGACCTGGCTGCGCGGCAGGAAGGCCACGGCGCCGTCGAGGTCGACAGTGAAGCCGCCCTTGACCTGGTTGAAGATGACGCCTTCGACGCGCTCACCCTTGGTGAACTTCTCTTCGAGACGAACCCAGCTCTCTTCGCGGCGGGCCTTCTCGCGGGAAAGCATCGCTTCGCCAAGCGCGTTTTCGATGCGCTCGACATAGACTTCGACGGTGTCACCGACCTTGAGGGTGGTGTCCTTGCCCTTGACGCCGAATTCCTTCAGCGGCACGCGGCCTTCGACCTTGAGGCCGACGTCGATGATGGCCATGTCCTTTTCGATCGCGGTGATCGTACCCTTGACGACCTGACCTTCGCCGGAATGGCCTGTGGTAAATGATTCTTCGAGCAGGCTCGCGAAATCATCGCGAGTGGGATTTGCAGCTGACATTGTTTCTCCTGGAGTGCCCCGCATCTAGAAGCGGGACGGGCGCCGTAGGTTAGCGTTGCGTTGGCCTGCCGGCGTTCCGGGCTACAAAAACCCTGGGCCGCTTTTTAAGCGGCAATTCCGGCGCATGAAGAATGCTGGCAGGCTGGTTCGTGCCCGATATGGGTATTTTCTTCGCCTCCGACAACGGAAATACGAGGGAAAACCCGGATCAGGCCTTGTCTCTCTTGGCTAGCACGTCGTCTATGATCGCCATGGCTGCAAGAAACGCGGCTTCTATAGCCATTTCGCTGGTATCAAGCAAGTGCGCGTCGACCGCCGGCTTCAACGGTGAGTCCGCTCGACCCATGTCGCGCTCGTCGCGGCGCACGATATCGGCGAGGATCTCGGTGAAATCAGCGGTCCCGCCGATGCTCTCGATCTCGGCCAACCGGCGCTGTGCCCGCACCTCGGCGCTGGCCGTCACATAGAGTTTGATGTCGGCGTCGGGGCAGACGACGGTGCCGATGTCGCGGCCGTCGAGCACGGCCCCGGGCGGCGTCTTGGCGAAGTCGCGTTGTTTCTCGACGAGGATGCGCCGCACCGTCGGGTACACGGCGACCTTCGAGGCTGCCTCGCCGACCGCATGCGCTGACAGCACCGCCCGGTCGAGCTTTGCCAGGTCGACCTGACGGGCAGCGGTTTCCGCCGCCGAGACATTGTCGAGCGGCAGGCCCAGCCGCAGCAGCGCATGGGCGACGGCGCGATAAGTGAGGCCGGTGTCGAGCAGGTTGAGGTGGTAATGGTCGGACAGCCGTCGCGCCAGCGTGCCTTTGCCGGCACCGGCGGGGCCGTCGATGGCGACTATCGTCATAGTTTTCCCGATTTATCGAAGTTCATCGTCTTTCTTTCCGGAATTGTCCATGAATTCTCTAATATTATGTGAGCACATTTTTAAGAAGTAATAGCCAAATGAGGAAATCCGATACAGCTCAACAGAGCATACTATGGTGCTATCTCTCATTTCAAACGAAATATCCTTTTTTTTCAATTAGAGACAAATTCCTAAGTACGGCGATATCAACTTTTATACCTTCATTATAAACGTCTTGCATATAGTTTAACGCGCCAAATTCTTTGCTCGATACAGAGGCGCTCATGTAGAAGGAGCCGGGTCCGGGCAAAATGCATTGTGCAAAATAAAAAAATGACTCGTAAGGATCATCAATCGAAATGAGTCTACGAATAGCCCCCGCAAGAATTAACGTTCTACGGGGATGATGAATAATCGGCGCCTCTGATACGATCGAATTTACTCGATCTCTGTACTGCCGATCTTCCTGGTCGGTTTTGTATTCTTTCTCATCTGTCGCGTTCCCTATCCAGAATATTCTCTCCAAGAGGCCAGCCTGATTTGAAGAGAGCTCAGATAGTACGTTTACGAGATGGGGGGATATCCCGCTGCCTGTCGCTGCGCTGGCAATAAGCTCCGCCCATCTTTCCATCATTTCAGCATCATCAGGGCTCTCGAGAGAGGCTTTCTCGAGAGCGGGAATCAATACCTTGTTAGGAATTGGACTAAATTGGCCGCTTTCTATGTCTAGGCGCTTTCGGGCAATCTTGGCTATCTCGACTAGAACGTCCTCCCGTTGAAGCCGAATCTGATCTGCGCGCAAACCACGAGCCTCTGATATCGGTCGGATGATATCCGTCAAGGCATCTAGCAAGCGACCGGAAGATTGGGGCGGAATTTCCGCCTTTATCTCAGCTTTGGCTCCTATGCCAACGTCGATATTTATCCCTACCTTCTTACCAGACTCGCTCTCGCCCATTTTATCGCCCTCAAGCTCCAATCTCCGCGCCCAGCCCCGTCATCAGCCCCATGAATTCCGGAAAGCTGGTCGCGATCATCGCCTGATCGTCGATGGTCACCGGCTTTTCGGTCGCCAGCCCCATCACCAGAAAGCTCATTGCAATGCGGTGGTCGAGATGGGTCTGCACCGTCGTGTCCTGGCCGTTGGGATGGCCGCCAAGCCCCTTGCCGCCCGGTTTGCCGCGCACGGCAAGCGAAGCCTCGCCCTCGGTGCAGTCGACACCGTTGAGCTTCAGACCATTGGCGACGGCAGACAGCCGGTCGGACTCCTTCACCCGCAGCTCCTCCAGCCCCTGCATCAGCGTTTCGCCCTCGGCGAAGCTGGCGGCGACCGCGAGCACTGGGTACTCGTCGATCATCGACGGCGCCCGCTCGGGCGGCACGATGACGCCCTTCAGCTCGGAGTAACGCACGCGCAGATCGGCGACATCCTCGCCGCCGGCATTACGCGGGTTGAGGATGTCGATCTTGCCGCCCATGTCCTGCAGCGTCAAAAGCAGGCCGGTGCGGGTCGGGTTCATCAGCACGTTCTCGATTGTGATGTCCGAACCCGGCACGATCAGTGCGGCCACCAGCGGGAAGCCGGCCGAGGACGGGTCGCCCGGCACGGCGATGGTCTGGCCGGTCAGCTTGCCCTGGCCTTCGATGAAGATGTGGCGCACGCCGCGTTCGTCGGTCTCGACCGACAGATTGGCGCCAAACCCCTTCAGCATCTTTTCGGTGTGGTCGCGCGTCATGACGGGTTCAATGACTGTGGTGATACCGGGCGTGTTGAGGCCGGCGAGCAGCACTGCGGACTTCACCTGCGCCGAGGCCATCGGCACGCGATAGGTGATCGGCGCGGCATGCTTCGGTCCATGCAGTGTGATCGGCATGCGGTCGCCCGGTGTCGCCTTCAGCACCTGCACGCCCATCTGGCGCAAGGGTTCGAGCACGCGGCCCATCGGCCGGCCCGACAGCGAGGCATCGCCGATGAAGGTCGTCTCCATGTCATAAGTGCCGACAAGGCCCATGGTCAGCCGCGAGCCGGTGCCGGCATTGCCGAAATCGAGCGGGCCTTCCGGCTGCAGCAGCGCCCCATTGCCGGTGCCGCGGATCACCCACTCGTCGCCGTTCTTCTCGATATGCGCGCCCATTGCCTTCATGGCCGCACCCGTGCGCATCACGTCCTCGCCTTCGAGCAGGCCGGTGATGCGGGTCTCCCCGGAGGCGAGGCCGCCGAACATGAAGGAACGGTGCGAGATCGACTTGTCGCCCGGCACGCGCGCGATGCCGGAAAGGGCTGGGGATTGG
>NZ_RZQI01000345.1:0-5826 GCF_003998335.1 Mesorhizobium sp. M7A.F.Ca.CA.002.05.1.1
GTCGATACCTATGACGTGGCGTTCGGAACGGCGGCGCTGATCGTAGCGTTGCTGATGGCCGTCGGCACGGCAGTCCTGATGCATGTCCTTGGCGATCCAAGCGGAATTGCTGCCGGCTGCTTCGTCGGTGCCTGGTCGTTGCGCAGCCATATGCGCACGGCTTTCTTCGCACGGCGCCAGCAGGTTGTCGTCTCCGTCAGCGATGGCGCTTTTACAATCGCCGGCTGTGTCCTGACCGGGCTGTCGATCTGGTTGGTCCAAGACCCGCTGCAGACCGTGTTCTATGCACTAGCCGCGGCAAATGTTTTCGGCATTTTCGTCCTGGTCCGGCTGGCTCGGCGCTCGCTTCGCATCAGCTTCCGCATGCCGACCCGGCGACGCTATGTCAGGCTCTGGCCCCAGCTGCGCTGGTCGGCATTCAGCGCCACCACCACCAACATCCAGGGCCAATGTCTGGCGCTGCTGGTCGCCGGCATTGCCGGTCCTGCCGCCTACGCACCGCTGGCGGCGGTTCTGGTGCTGTTTGCCCCGCTGCGCATCATCAGCCTTGCTTTCGTCAACATGACGCAGCCGGATCTCGCCAGGCTGATGCGGAACAATGAAACGGGCCGTGTCTGGACGCAGGCCAAGATCTGGGCACTCGTCATGGGGTTTGGCGGCCTTGCATATGGATGCGCCATCATGTTCGTCCTGCCGATGATAAAATCCCAGGCTCTCCAGGACGCTTCGACCTGGTTCATCGGACTTTTCGTGATCGCGAATTTTGTCCCGATCATGCTCTATATCATGCCCCGCATCGTGCTTGAGATACTCGGCGATTTTCGGATCGTCGCGTTCACCACGACGGGCGGCGCGGTCGTCGGGCTGGCACTGATCGCGGCCCTGCTGGCAATCGCGTCTCCGCCGTGGGCGCTGTTGGGTTCCGCCGTCTCGGAGATGTTCGTGCTCGTGGCATCATGGTATTTCGCGCATCACCGCATGTGGAATATCGAGCATCCCGACGAGGCGCGCGACAGCCGGTTGGGCGCCTGGCGGCGCACGCTGTCGTTCGCCACGGCAAAGCGATAGGAAAAATATGGCAGTCCAGGCGGTGCAAATTGCTGCGGTGACCGGCTCGCCCGATGGCCAGTCCTCCCATCCGGCCGTCGTCGTCTCCAACGATGCATACACGGCGCGGCTCCACACCAGCCTGGAAGCGGTGAGGCCGCTCTGGTTGCGCCTTCAGGCGGACGGTGTGTGCACCGCCCACCAGAATTATGCCTGGGCCGAGGGGATCGTAGCGCGGCTGATGCCTGAAGGTGCGGAACTGCTCATCGTGGAGGTAAACGACGCCGTGACGGGCGTGCCGCGAATGCTGGTGCCGTTGATACGGCGACCGGCTTTCCGCCATCGAGTGATCGAGTGGCTGAGCTGTGGCGTTTGCGACTATTCGGCACCGTTGCTGGCCGATGCGAGCCCGTGGACGACGCAGTCGGCGCAGGCCGCGTGGGCCGCGGTGCGCTCCGTGCTGCCGCCGGCGGACCGTATCCAGATCAGGGGAATTCCGCAATCGATCAGCGGTGTCGCCAATCCGCTGGCCCTGCTGGCGGCCACGCGCGATTCCCTGCATACCAGCTTCGGCCTCGCCATCGACGGCGATCCGGAGACCGTCCTCAAGCGCCTATGCCGGCCATCCTTCGTCAAGGCTTTCAACAAGGACTGGCGTCGCCTCGAACGGCTTGGCGGCGTGGAACTGGTCGAAGCCAACACGCCGGCCCTGGTGGAGGTCATCTTCGCCGGCCTGGTCCGGATGCGGCTCAGCCGCTTTCGCGAACTGGGCCGCTTCGACCTGCTGACGCAGGCGGCGGTTGTCGATTTCTATCGAAACGCTGCTCTCGAGGGCCTGTCGGATGGGTCGGTGCGGCTCTTCGGGTTGCGTGTGGGTGAAGCTCTTATCGCGGTCCAATACCTGCTGATCCATCAAGTCACCGTTCATGCTCTGCTGATCTCAATCGATCAGGGCGCGGTGCCTAATGTCTCGCCTGGACTTCTGATCATGGGCAAGTTGATGAGCTGGGCGCGCGGGCGCGATTTCAATTATTTCGACCTGTCGGTAGGCAACCAGAGTTATAAGGAGCATATGGGTGCCTTGGGTTCGGGTCTGCGCGAGCTTTGCCACGGGATCACGGTGCGAGGCAGCGCCGTGAGCGCAGCCATCGAGATCCGCAACCGGGCCGAGGTGTTCGTGCGCTCCAAACCTCGGCTGCTGAAGAGGCTCCAGGGACTGATGCGGGGTTTGCGGCGCCTGCGCGGGGGATCAGAATGACGGGAGAAGCATGTGGCAAGCTACGCGGCGGGAACGACTCCGATAAAGGATTTGCCCGGTGGGCCGGTTTCCCCGACTGTCGCCAACGTTGATGCAACCGCGCACTTCACGGCTCGGCTGCACACCAGCTTCGACACCGTAAGGCTGCTATGGCTGCTCCTTGAAGCTCACGGCGTCTGCACTGCCCACCAGCATTATGCCTGGGTCGAAGGAATCGCCGCACGGCTGAAGCCCAAAGACGCGGATCTGGTCCTCGTCGAGGTGAGTGACGCAGTGACCGGCGCGCCGGCCATGCTGTTGCCGCTGATGCGGCGCCGGGCCTTCGGCCACCACGTGATCGAATGGCTGAGCTGTCGCGTGTGCGACTACTCAGTGCCGCTGCTGGCGGATGGGATAGAGTGGACCAGGCAGAGTGCCGACGCCATGTGGGCGGCGGTCCGTGCCGTGCTGCCACCGGCGGATCGCATCCATATCGCGGGAATTCCGCAGCAGGTCCACGGCGTGGCCAATCCGCTGGCACTGCTTTCGGTGGCGCGCGACTCCATCCAGGTCAGCTCCGGCCTCGTCCTGCATGGCGATCCGGAGACGCTCATCAAGCGGATCTGCAAGCCGTCCTTCGCCAAGGCCTTCCGCAAGCATTGTCGCGGCTTCGAACAGCTTGGTGGCCTCGCTCTGATCGAGGCCGACACGCCTGATCTGGCCGAGGAGCTCCTGGATGCTCTGTTGGAACTGCGGCTCAAGCGTTTCCGTGAGCTCGGGCGTTTCGACCTCCTGACGCAGGCGCCGGTCGTCGATTTTTACCGCGCCGCGGCGCTGCAAGGCCTGTCCAATGGATCGGTGCGGCTCTTCGGACTACGCGTCGGTGAAGCCTGGCTCGCCTCCATCTATGTGCTGGTCAGAAAAGGCACACTTCACGCCCTCCTGCTCGGCATCGACCAGAATGCGGTCGCCAATGTCTCACCCGGCCTGACGACGATGGGCAAGCTGATGATGTGGGGATGCGAGCGGGGCTTCGACTATTTCGACCTGTCGGTCGGCGGCCAGGGCTACAAGCAACATATCGGCGCCTCGAGCTCGGTACTGGCCGAGATCTGCGAACCGGTGACGGTGCGGGGCAGGGCTGCGAACGCAGCCATTTTGCTGCGCAGCCGGGTCGAAGGCATGACGCGGTCGCGTCCCCGGCTGCTCAAGGCCGTCCAGGGCCTGACGCGCCGCTTGCGGCGACTGAAGGACTGAGGAGGAGCGCTTGCCGGTCCTGCGATGCAGAGCACCAAGACCGGCAGGCAAGCTTGTTGACAGGGTTGGTTAGCTCTATATCTGAAAGCGCGGCTTGACGTTCAGAAATGAGTGTCACGGGCGGATTTTTTTAAGTTGGCGTTTTCGGCAGATCATCTCGATGAATGCAAGTTTAGGAGATGGGATTCGTTCCATCCTCATTATTCAAACGAAGTACATTGGAGATGTCGTTCTGACATCTGCTTTGGTTCGCAATCTACGTCTTTCTTATCCACAAGCATCGGTGACCATGCTTTGTGCGCCGGGTCTCAAGGAGTTCATCGTCGCGCAAGGGATCGCCGATGTTGCCGTTGGCTTTGAATCCCGTGGCAGAGGAAGGACTCTGCGCAAGCGTTTGAGCGACTATCGTGGCGTCATCTCTGATCTGCGGCGTCGAAGATTTGATCTTAGCATCGACCTTACCGATTCAAAAACCTCGCGGATCATGCATCGTTTGATCGGCGCTCCACTTCGCGTCGGCTTCGATCCTTCCGAGCATCCGATGAAGTTCTGGGAAATCCAGCTTGCAAACGTTCTCGCCGCGACCTTCGGACATGGCGGACCGCATTATCTCTACAGGAACCTGTCTCCTCTCCGCGCCCTTGGGCTGGATTGTGAGGATCCAACACCTCGGCTGCAGCCGACCAGTACTGCCCAGGAAGAGTGTGCCAGGCTTCTTGCGGAAAACGCTTTGGCGAAGAAGTCGTACGTGGCAGTGCATGCCGGCGCGAGGTTCGAAGGACGTTGTTGGCCGCCGCAACATTTTGCTGCGGTCATCGACGAAGTATACGCCAAAACCGGGCTGCGATCCCTCCTTGTTGGCGGGCCGGATGAAGGGCTTGCCGCGCAAAGGATCCTTGAAGTGGCAGCATCGCCGGTCGCAAGTGTCGTCGGAAAAGCCTCGCTTGAGGTCCTGACGGCATTGTTGGCCGAAGCGTCGATCTTTCTTGGCAATGAGAGCGGCCCGATGCACATCGCGGCCTCTGTCGGAACTCCAGCGGTGGGGCTGTACGGTCTGACGTCGCCAGAGCAATGGGGCCCGTTCGGTGTTCCCAACCGGACGCTCCAGCCGCCCATGCCTTGCCCGTGCATCGCTCCAGGTGTGTGTAAAGAAAACAACGCCGGTGGGGTCTATTGCGTCCAGCGGCTCCAGGTTGCCGATGTTGCGGCGGTGACACTCGATCTCATCGGCACGGAAGTTCAAAAATCTGCTCATTCGGGCATGCCGGCCGCGTAGCAGGGCGGCAGCGACGGGCGATTGTTTGGCGGCGCGCTTCACGTCTTGATTCAGGCCGAGGCTCAAACATCTTCAAAAGATTGGCAAATTTGACCGGGCCGCATCCTGCGCTGTCCGCGAAATTGACAGGACGGCGCGTCTCCGCCATCCTTGACCCCAGTCGTCAGGCTGCCGGCAGCGGCCGCGTTGTGTGTCTGGGGCGACCGAGGGCAGTGTCATGTTCAGTCCCGTCACAGGTCAGAATTCCAAGCGCGCCGCGGTGCGCAAGGCGCTCGATCGTCACAAGGTCTACATCACCGCGCAGCGTTTTTCGGCAGGCAGCTACCAGGCCCGGGTTCTGGTCGACGGCGAGGCCTATTGGGTCGACGAATTCCGGCTGAGCCAGCTGCAGCAGGGACTGTCGCCGGCGGAGCTCGAGTTGACGCCGGCCGTTGACGATTGAGCGCGACTGGCTTGTTCCTGGCCTCGGTGCTTCGACCTTTGCCATGACCACCCCGCCAAAGCTCCAATCCTACCGCGCGAGGCGTGAATTTTCCAAAACGCCGGAACCGGCAGGCGGCCTCATCACGGACGAAGGCAACCGCTTCGTTGTCCACAAGCACCACGCCACCGCAGACCATTATGATCTGCGCCTGCAGGTCGGCGATGTCTTGAAAAGCTGGGCGGTGCCGCGCGGGCCTTCGCTCAATCCGGCCGACAAGAGGCTGGCGGTCGAGACCGAGGATCATCCGCTCGAATATATCGACTTCGAGGGTGTCATTCCCGAGGGCGAATATGGCGGCGGGCCGATGATCGTCTGGGATACCGGCAGCTGGGCGCCGATGGACGATGTCGAAAAGAGTTTGCGCACCGGCGCCTTCAAGTTCCGGCTGGCCGGCGACAAGCTCAATGGCGGCTGGATGCTGACCCGGCTGAAGCCGAAACCCGGGGAAGACGAAAACAAGAAGAACTGGCTGCTGTTCAAGGAGCGCGACCTCGCCGCCGACACCGCGCTTGACATCCTCACGGC
>NZ_RZQI01000346.1:0-5803 GCF_003998335.1 Mesorhizobium sp. M7A.F.Ca.CA.002.05.1.1
GGGAGGGGCTCATTGATCTGGAGATCGGCCTGCTTGGAACGTCCGCGCCGGAGATACGCACCCAGTTCCTGTTCCATGACAAGCTTGTCGGCGTGGCCCGAATTGGACATCCTCTTCTCGAGCGCGCGGCGGTGACCGCAGAAAGATATGCCGCCTGCGACCATGTCTTGGCGTCCAAGGATGGGGAGAGAATCGAGCCCGTCGATGCCGCCCTGGAGAAGCTGGGGCTTAAACGGGCGATAAGGGTCGTCGTGCCTGGATATCCGGATGCAATGCGGATTGCACGCCAATCGGATCTGGTCGCGCTGGTGCCGCATTCATGCCTGGGCAACAGCTTGACGAGCGATCTCCCTGTCACATCGGGTCTTGCGACCTTCGAAGTCCCGGTCCCCACGCCGGAGTTCAAGATATCGGCGATGTGGCATCCGCGAATGGACGCCGACCCGGCCCATCGCTGGCTTCGCGATACTGTGATGGCCGTGTGCCGGGCAGCGTATCCGAGACGGTGAGGTCACGTCGTCATGCATACCGGCATCGGCAGCGCTTTGGGTACGCGAGCCCTGGAGCCGGTCATGAAGTTCTGTTTCTTTCACGCTGATTCGTAAGGGATTTCAATCATCATCCCATCATAGGCTGGTTCGACATTGGCTGGTGTCTCGGCCACCACCGTTGCGTAGTCGAGCGGCACGTGCATATGCGTCAGCACCGCATGTATCGGCGCCAGCCGCTCGATCCAATCAAGCGCTTCGCCAAGGGACAGGTGACTAGGATGTGTCCGGTATTGCAGCGCGTCGATGATCAGCACGTCGAGGGCGCGCAGCCGTTCGGCGGTGGGTTCCGGAAAGTCGCTGATGTCGGGGCAATAGGCGAGGCCGCCGATGCGGAAACCGAGCGATACGATGTCGCCGTGGATCTGCGGCAGCGGCTCGAGGGTGAGGGTACCCCCCTCTCCTTCGATGACCACCGGCCTGGTGTGGTCGATGAGATGCGGCCTGACGATCGGCGGATAGGAACTGCCTTGCGGCGTCTCGAAACAGTATCCGAACGCTTCCCGCAGCCGAAGCATCGTCGCCCTGTCGGCATGAACGTCGATCAGCTGGCGCTGATCGAGAACGAAGCCGCGCAGATCGTCGATGCCATGGATATGGTCGGCATGCGGGTGGGTATAGACGACCGAATCGATACGTTTAACGCCGGCCAGCAGCATCTGCTGCCGAAAATCCGGCCCCGTGTCGATGACCACAGTCGTGCGGCCGCCATTCGACGCGATCCGCTCGACGAGTGCGGCGGCACGCGTGCGCCGGTTCTTCGGGTTGTCGGGGTCGCAATTGCCCCAGTCGCCGGTGATGCGCGGCGTACCCGGCGACGAGCCGCAGCCGAGAATGGTGAGGCGCAGCCGGTCGGTCATCGTTCAGGCGCTTTGCTCTACAGGCCGCGGCATCTTGCCGAACAGCCGGAAGAAATTATCCGTCGTCAGATCGGCGATTTCAGCTTCGCTGACGCCGATGGTTTCGGCCAGCACCTTGGCGGTATGGGCGACATAGGCCGGCTCGTTGCGTTTGCCGCGAAACGGCACGGGCGCCAGGTAGGGCGCGTCGGTTTCGACCAGCAGGCGGTCATGCGGCACATCGGCGGCAATGGCGCGCAACTCAGCCGAATTCTTGAAGGTCAGGATACCCGAGAACGACACGTAGCCGCCGAGAGCGACGCCAATTTCGGCGAGCCTATGTCCGGAAGAAAAGCAATGCAGGATGAAGGGGAAGGCGCCCTTCCCCGTTTCGGCCTCAAGAATATCAGCCATATCTGCATCGGCATCGCGCGAATGGATGACCAGCGGCAGCCCCGTTTCGCGTGCGGCGGCGATGTGATTGCGAAAGCCTTGTGCCTGCGCATCGCGTGGCGCCTTGTCGTAGAAATAGTCGAGACCGGCCTCGCCGATCGCAACCACTTTCGGGTGGGCGGCCAGCCGTACCAGATCGGCAGATGTTACGTCTAGCTCTTCCGCGGCATTGTGCGGATGGGTGCCGACCGAACAGTATATTTCGTCGAAAGTCTCTGCAATTTCAATAATTTGCTGAAATCTCTTCACGCGAGTTGAGATCGTCACCATGCGGCCTATACCGGCCGCCTTGGCGCGAGCGACAATGGAAGCCCGCTCCTCGGCGAAATCTGGAAAATCCAGATGGCAGTGGCTGTCGACGAGCATCAGACGTTCGCGTCCGGCTGGTCGACGTAACGTGGGAAAACCCCTTCCGGCACGGGTAACGCGGTGCCCGGCACCAGCGCATGGTCCGCGTGGACATGCGCGAAATCGCGGCTGTCCGCCGGCACCGCCAGCAGATCGAGCAGTTTGGCGGCTGATCCCGGAGTAAAGGGCAGACACAGCACCGCCACGCGGCGCACGACTTCGGCGGTCGTCCACAGCACCGTTTCCATGCGCACCGGGTTGGTCTTCTTCAACGCCCATGGCGCCTCTCCGGCAAAGTAGCGATCGGCTTCCGCCACCACGCCGAAGATCGACGCCAGCGCCAGATGGATGCCCTGCTCGGCCATCGCCTTGCGCGCGGTGTCGAGAGCGGCGACGGCCTGGTCCAGGATCGCGCTGTCGGCATCCGTCAGGTCGCCGCGCTGTGGCACCACGCCGCCGCAGTTCTTGGCGATCATCGACAGCGAGCGCTGCGCCAGGTTGCCGAGACCATTGGCAAGGTCGGCATTGGTGCGGTTGACGATCGCGTCATGGCTGTAGCTGCCGTCGTTGCCGAAGGGCACCTCGCGCAGGAAGAAGTAGCGCACCTGGTCGAGACCGTAGTGCTCGACCATCGCGAATGGATCCACGACGTTGCCAACCGATTTCGACATCTTCTCGCCGCGGTTGAACAGGAAGCCATGCGCGAAAACGCGCTTTGGCAACTCGATGCCCGCCGACATCAGAAAGGCCGGCCAATAGACCGCATGGAAGCGGACAATGTCCTTGCCGATGATGTGCGTAGCCGGCCAATAGCGCCATTGCTCGGCCTTTGTGTCGGGATAGCCGGCGGCGGTGATGTAGTTGGTCAAGGCATCGACCCAGACATACATCACATGCTTGTCGTCGCCCGGCACCGGCACGCCCCATTTGAAGGTCGTGCGCGAGATCGACAGATCCTTCAGCCCGGACTTGACGAAGCTGAGCACCTCGTTGCGGCGCTCGGTCGGACCGACAAAGTCGGGCTGGCTCTCATAAAGCGCCAGCAATTTGTCCTGATAGGCGGAAAGCCTGAAGAAGTAGCTTTCTTCCTCGTTCCATTCGACGGGCGATCCAAGCGGTTCGCGACGCACGCCGTCGTCGCCGACGATCGTCTCACCTTCGTCGAAATAGGCTTCCTGGCGCACCGAGTACCAGCCGCTATAGCGGTCGAGATAGATGTCGCCATTGGCGGCCATCGCCTTCCAGATTGCCTGGCAGGATTCGTAGTGGCGCGGTTCCGTCGTGCGGATGTAGTCGTCGTTCGAGCCACCCATCGCATCGGTCATGGCGCGGAAAATCGCCGAATTGCGGTCGGCCAGCGCCAGCGGCGTTATGTCTTCCTTCTCGGCCGTTTGCTGCATCTTCAGACCGTGTTCGTCGGTACCGGTCAGGAAGAATACGTCCTTGCCATCCAGGCGCTGGAAGCGCGCCAGGGCATCGGTTGCAATGACCGTATAGGCGTGGCCGATATGCGGCTTGCCGTTCGGATAAAAGATCGGGGTGGTGATGTAGAACTTGTCGCGTGACATGAATGAACCGTCATGAATGTCTGAATGGAAAGGCGTGGCGGTGGATATCGTATCGAGGCAGCATTTGCCATCCCGATGCCAATGCATGCCGCCCAAAAGTGGCCCCGGTTTTGGGGACAACGGCATGCATCGGGAAAACCGTCACATTCGCATTGCAGAATTCAGGCGGTCGATCATGATCAGGGCGTGCTGCTTCTTGTCGAGATTGTAGGTATCGGTCTCAGATATAGCGTCCAGCGCCTCATGCCAAGTGTCCGACAATTTTTTGGCCCGTGCGAGATCGCCCGCCAGTGCTGCCTGACTTGCCGCGTCCGACAACAGGTCCAGCGCCCGGCGGTTGAAGATATCGAACTGGATCGCCTGATCGCGGCCGGCCACGGCTTCGGCGAGGCGAAACGCGCCGCCGACATCGCTCTTTCTGCCGGTGACCAGAGCGTCGAGCGTGGAGGCGATCTCCAGCCCGCCATACTGCGTCAACAGGATCGCGTTGCGGGCGCTGCCCCCTGCCCGCCCGACCAGTGCCGCGCGAGCCGCCGGATCGCCAGGCGGCGCCGGCTCGGTCGTTTCCAGCACCGTCATCAGGTCGTCGGCGTCGAGCGGGTTCAATCGCACCACCTGACAGCGCGACCGGATCGTCGGCAGCAGGCTGCCCGGCGCGTGGACAATCAGGATGAACAGCGTCCGTGCCGGCGGCTCTTCAAGATTTTTCAGCAACGCATTGGCGGCATTGGTGTTCATGTCGTCGGCGGGATCGACGATGACCACCCGATAGCTGCCGTCGTGCGAGGTCAGCGACAGGAAGCGGCTGACCTTGCGGATCTCATCGACGGTGACGACTGTCTTGAAACTCTTGGTCTTGTCGTTCAACGGCCGGGTCAGATGCAGCACGGAAGGATGCGCCCCGGTTGCGATCTGGCGGAACAGCGACGACGCCGGATCGGGAGCGGCAAGGCTTTCCGGCGCGTTCGCAAAATCCGGGTGCTTCAACAGATGATGCGCAAGGTGGAAGGCGAGCGTCGCCTTGCCGATGCCGACCGGTCCGGAGAAGATCAGTGCATGAGGCAGCTTGCCCGCCCGATAGGCAGCGGTGAGCACGCCCGCAGCCTGGCCGTGCCCGACCAGAAGGGGCGTTTCGGAGGGCTCCGGCACGCCGTCGAGCGTGTCGTGCTGCTCGGGTGCAATGCGCTCGAAGATCATGCCGGCGTTGCCTGCCTGTCGCGTGCCGGCGTTCTCGCCGCCAGTGCCGCGAACACCGCCGCGGTGACGACGTTCTCGACCGCGTCGGGCTCGGCGGCTGCGTCGATGACGATGCAGCGCTCCGGCTCGGCCTTGGCGATCGCCAGAAACGCCTCGCGGCGGGCCTGATGGATCGCCAGCGTCTCCTTTTCGAAGCGGTCGGCGACTGCCTCGGTGCCGCGCCGCAGCGTTGCGCGCCTCAGGCCTTCCGCCGGATCGATGTCGAAGATCAGCGTCATGTCCGGCATCATGCCGTTGATGGCGACCTGCTCCAGCGCATCCATGAACGCCGGATCGATGCCGCCTGTGACGCCCTGGTAGACGCGTGAGGAATCGAGGAAGCGGTCGCAAAGCACGATGGAGCCACGCTCGACCGCCGGCCGGATGAGCTGCTCGACATGATCGGACCGCGCGGCGGCGAAAAGCAGCGCTTCCATCTTCGGTCCGAACGGTTCGGCCGCGCCCGAAAGCAGCACATGCCTGACGGCTTCGGCGCCCGGCGAGCCGCCAGGTTCGCGGGTAAGCAGCACATCGTATTTCTTGGCGCGCATCTTCCTGGCCAGCCGCTCGATCTGCGTCGACTTGCCTGCCCCCTCGCCGCCTTCGAAGGTGATGAAAAAACCGCGTGCCAACCGAGAGGCCTTCTTGTCCATGGCTGAATGGGATTGTAGCGCTCTAGATAGTCCGCGTTCGGCCAAACGTCCATGCCGTCATTTTTTGCTTTCATGCACGTCGTTCGCCAAAACCATGGTCAGATTTGAGCGACGTGCCTTAGCGCAGCCAGCCGACCGCCAGTTCCTTGACTGCATCG
>NZ_RZQI01000347.1:0-5796 GCF_003998335.1 Mesorhizobium sp. M7A.F.Ca.CA.002.05.1.1
GAGCAGCAACATCGGCGCGACCGACGGCGTCATCATGCCGACCATCATCACCGCCCACATCGTGAAGGTGAAGGCGAAATCGCCCAATGCCCAGGGCCGGAAGCCGGGCGCCATGGCGGCGCCCATATCCATGCCGGCCATATCCATGCCGGCCATGTCGCCGCCTCCGCTATCCGGCAAGGGGGAGCCGGGCATGACCATGGTGGCGGCGAGCCACAGCACATAGGCCCAGGCGAGCACGGCAATCACCACGAGCGCGGCCATCACGACCGCGCGATCGCGCCTCAGCACCGCCTCGAGGGCCGTATCGCCCATTGGATCAGGTCAATGCACGATGCCGCTCTGCGTAAGATGCAGATTGGCGAAATGGCTGTGCGTATCGGCCAGTTCGAACTTGATCGGGCCCGTCGCCTTGGTCCAGCCGCGCCCGACCTCGGCGATCGCGTATTCGAAGCCGTGCGGCAAGTCGATGCGCGCCTGGTGCGCGGCGCCGGTGACCGGATTCCGGATCGGCTCGCCGCGACCGTCGGTTATACCCTCGACATGCAGCTGACTGGTTCGCGCGTCGACGTCGATTTTGAATTCGATCGGCGCGAAGATCGGATCGTGGAATTTCTCCAGCGTGGTCGAAAAGACCTGAAATATCGTTGCACCTGGCTCGGTGTCCAGACCGCCCAATATGCGAAGCAGCGCGCCACGTTGGGCTTCCGTCGCCCTCTCGTCGATGACCACCGCGGCTTCACCCCCGCCCTGGTGTATGGCGCCGGGCCAGCTGAAAATCCCGACGAACCGCAACCCGTCGAGCTTGGTGTCGCCGTGATGGCCGCTCTCGATTTCCATGCCGGCGACCGCCTGGCAGAATCCGTATGTCGGCATGGCGTTGAACTGGCACGGGCAGCCATAGGCGCAGTTGCAATTGATGAATTCGCGCGCCTTCATGGCCCATTTGACGTCCGGCATGGCATTCCTCCCTTGCCGCGCTCACGCTTCGTGAGCGCGATCCGGATCGTGGAGGACCAGAGGTCAACCGGCAGCAACCATCCGGCAGCATCTGATCGAAGCAATCCGGCGATTAATATTAGCCTGCAATCATATACCTTCCACAGCCGCCCACAATAGGCCGATCGGCTGAGATGAGGACTCCTAACGCAGATCAATCAAAGACCGCCTTTCCCGATAGGAATTTTTTCTTGACACCCTGCCCTCAGCTATGGTACATATTCGTCCATGGTGCTGATTTGCGCCGATAACCCGCCGCACAGGCGGGTTTTTCGTTTAATACCCTGTCCCAGCATCGCTGTTTTTGCCGCGACGAATTGGCATATTCGAAGTCCGCCTCCTGGCGGGCGGTGGCTGTTGCACGGTCCATAGCGCCGCACTATGGCTAGCGGCTTGTCAAACAAGGCGACGCAGAATGGCGAAGGACGGCAGCGAGCACGGCGGGATGGGCATCAACACGCGGCTTGCCCATTCGGGCAACAATCCGCACGACTATTTCGGCTTCGTCAATCCGCCGGTGGTGCATGCTTCGACCGTGCTGTTTCGCGACGCGGCTTCGATGGCGGCACGCACCCAGAAATACACTTACGGCACGCGCGGCACACCGACGACCGATGCGCTTGCCCATGCCATAGACGCGCTGGAAGGCTCGGCAGGCACGATCGTAGTGCCGTCGGGCCTTGCGGCGGTGACGGTGCCGCTGCTCGCCTTCGTCTCGGCCGGCGACCATCTGCTGATCGTCGATACCGTCTATCATCCGACCCGCAATTTCGCCGACACGATGCTGAAGCGGCTGGGCGTCGAGGTCGAGTATTACGCCCCCGATGTCGGCGCCGGCATCGCGGCGTTGATCAAGCCCAACACCAAGGTGGTGTTCACGGAATCGCCGGCCTCCAACACGTTCGAGGTGCAGGACATCCCGGCTATCGCCAAGGCGGCGCACGCCGCGGGCGCCATCGTCATGATGGACAATACGTGGGCGACGCCACTCTATTTCCGTCCGCTCGACCACGGCGTCGACATCTCGATCCATGCGGCGACCAAATACCCAGCCGGCCATTCCGACGTGCTGCTCGGCACGGTGTCGGCCAATGAGAGCTGCTGGACGCATCTTTACGAGAGCTTCTGCACGCTTGGCTGTTGCGCCGGGCCCGACGACGTCTACCAGGTGCTGCGTGGCCTGCGCAGCATGGGCGTGCGCCTCGAACACCATCAGCGCAGTACGCTTGCCATCGCCTCCTGGCTCGAGGGCCAGAAGGGCGTGGCGCGCGTGCTCCACCCGGCCCTGCCCAGCCATCCGGACCACGCTCTGTGGAAGCGAGATTTCTCCGGCTCCAGCGGCATCTTTTCCATCGTTCTTGCCGGTGGCGGCCAGAAGCAGCAGCACGCCTTTCTCGACGCGCTGCGGATCTTCGGCCTCGGCTATTCCTGGGGCGGCTATGAGAGCCTTGCCGTACCGGTCTGGCTCGGCGACCGCGTCGTTGCAAAAGCGCCCTATGAGGGTCCGTTGATCCGCCTGCAGATCGGCCTCGAGGACGTCGACGACCTGAAGGCCGACATCTCGCGCGGCCTGACCGCCGCGGCGGCTGCGTAGCGGAATTCTATTCCCTAAAATTGCGGTTTGCCGGATCAGTTTGGCTTTCAAATTCAACGATGCCGCGTCATTGCGGTGCGATCAGCACATTTTCGACTTCCCCTGGAATACCGGCAGAGTTTTCGACCCCATGGCTTTCCGCCTTTTTGTTCCCATTCTTGCCGGCGCGACGCTGCGCGAGCGTCTCGTCGCCTGTATCGGCGCGACGATCGGCATTGCGCTCACCGGCGTGATCGCCAGCCTTGTACTCGGCAACGGCCCGCATGTGCCGCTGCTGGTGGCGCCGATGGGGGCGTCGGCGGTGCTGCTGTTCGCCGTGCCCGCCAGTCCGCTGGCACAGCCATGGTCGATCATCGGCGGCAACACGATATCGGCGCTGGTCGGCGTGATCGTGGCGCATTTCATCCACGAAACCGCCCTTGCCAGCGGCATCGCGGTGGCACTGGCCATCGCCGCCATGTCGTTCACGCGCTGCCTGCATCCGCCGGGAGGAGCGGCCGCGCTGACCGCGGTGCTGGGAGGGCCTGCCGTCATCAGCGCCGGCTTCCTGTTTCCATTCGTTCCGGTGGCGCTGAACTCGATCCTGCTGGTGGCGCTCGGCTACGGCTTCCACAGGCTGGCCCGGCGCAATTATCCGCATGTGCCGGTTGCAGTGCCGGCGAACAGCCACGGCACCGGCGATCCGCCGGCGCAACTGCGCGTCGGCTTCCGCTCCGAAGACATCGATGCCGCGCTTGGCGCACTCGACGAGACGTTCGATATCGATCGCAACGATCTCGACCGGCTGCTGCGGCAGGTCGAATTGCAGGCGATGGTGCGCGCGCACAAGACCCTTCTGTGCGAGGACATCATGTCGCGCGATGTCATCTCGGTCGATGCTCACACCTCGACCGAGGCGGCGCGCCAATTGCTGCTTGACCACAACATCCGGACCTTGCCGGTCGTCAATGCGGAGGCCAGGCTGGCAGGCACCGTGGGGTTGCGCGAACTCACCCAGGCCTCCGGGACGGTCGGATCCGTTATATCGCCCGCGGCAACAGCCGCCGCCGGCTTCGCCGCCATGGGTCTGCTGCCCGTGCTCACCGACGGCCGCAGCCACGCGGTCATCATCGTCGACGACGACAAGCGGATTCTCGGGCTGATCACCCAGACCGATCTGTTGGCGGCCACAGCGCGCCTGCAGGCTGCCTGACAAGCCTTCACTCGCACTGTAGGGTAGCGGCCGCCGGGCCCGGCAGAAAATCTTCGGGAACCTTTTGCCGGCGACAGCGTCCAATCTCCCGATCGAGATCTTGGTTCGGAGATTGGGTTGAGGAAAGTGGCGATGCCTGCTGTGTTGACGGCCGTGCCTTCCGCTGCGCCAGGCGAGATGCAGCTTGTGCACCGCGCGCTGGCGCGCGACGGCGACGCCTTCCGCACCATCATCAAGACACACAATCAGCGGCTCTACCGGATCGCGCGCGGCGTCGTGCGCAATGACAGCGAGGCCGAGGACATCGTCCAGGAGGCCTACCTCAAGGCTTTCGCCCATCTCGATGCGTTTCGCGGCGACTCCTCGCTCGCCACATGGCTGTCGCGCATCGTCATCAACGAGGCGCTCGGCCGCCTGCGCAAAAGGCGCAGAACGGTGGCAATGCCGGAAAATCCGCAAGCCGAGATCATCCGGTTCCCCCTCCACCCCAGCGACGATCCGGAACGGACGATGGCGCAAAGGCAGATCCTCCAACTGGTCGAACAGGCCACAGACAGCCTTCCCGACGTCTACCGGACGGTGTTCGTGGCGCGGGTGATCGAGGGGCTGAGCATCGAGGAGACCGCCGATCTCCTCGGCGTGCGGCCGCAAACCGTCAAGACAAGGCTGCACCGCGCCCGCGCCCTGGTGCGCAAGGCGCTGGACGATCAGATCGGGCCGGTGCTGCTCGATGCCTTCCCCTTCGCCGGCCGGCGTTGCGAACGACTGACCAGCGCGGTCATGCGGCGGCTCGGGCTGGAAAGCTGAGCCTCACCGGATTCAATTGATTTTGGCGGGAACGTTTGCCGCTGGCCAGCATCCAATGACCGTCAACCGAAAACACAGTCCGGCGCGATTTTCAGCGTCCGGCGAAGGAGATGCCATGTCCATCCGACACACTGCCGCGCTCGCCGCCCTGCTGCTGCTCGGCACCGCCCCGTTCGCACAAGCCGCCGACAAGCCAACCGATCCGCAGATCGCCCACATCGCCTATACGGCCGGGGTCATCGACGTTGAAGCGGCCAAGCTGGCCATCGAAAAATCGAAGACCAAGGAGGTCGTGGATTTCGCCAACGACATGGTGCGCGACCACGAAGCCGTGAACGTGCAGGCGCTCGATCTGGTGAAGAAGCTCAAGGTCACGCCGGAAGACAACGCCACCAGCCAGGCGCTGACCAAAGCTGCGGCGGAGGAGCGGGCCAAGCTCGCCAAACTCGACGGCGCTGCCTTCGACAAGGCCTATGTCGATAACGAGGTCGCCTACCACAAGCAGGTCAACGGCGCGCTCGAAACCCTTTTGATCCCGTCGGCGCAGAATGCCGACCTGAAGGGCCTGCTGGAAACCGGCCTGAAGATTTTCCAGGGCCATGAGCAGCACGCCGAGCACGTCGCCGGCAGGCTCAAGTAAGGACCGGGAGCATGCCGAAACGCTATCTGTGGATTGCGTTGACGCTGGCCGTCGGTACCGTTCCGGCGCGAGCGGAAACCATCCAGGTCATCATCGACAGGCTGGTGTTCTCGCCAGCCACCGTCGAGGCCAAGGTCGGCGACACGATCGAGTGGGTGAACAAGGATGTGTTCGCCCACACGGCCACCGTGAAAGGCGGCTGGGAAGTGATGATCCCGCCGAAGAAATCCGCAAGCCTGACATTGAAGGCCGCGGGACCGGTCGACTATTTCTGCCGCTTTCACCCCAACATGAAAGGCCGTTTGGTGGTGGCGCCCTGATCCAGCGCCAACGAGGCTCGCCTGGCCTCGTCGGGACGCGCGATATGCGTCCACGAGCCGTCATAGCCCGGCTCGCGGCGTGCCATCCAGGCATTCAGCCCTTCGCGCAGATCAGCGGTCGGGGCCATGCGGGCGAACTGCTCGGCCTCGACCAGCAAACCTTCGGCGATGCTCTGGTTGAGGCCGCGGGCCACTGCCGTGAGGATGCCGGCAATCGCCAGATCGGAGTGTCGCAGGATACGCC
>NZ_RZQI01000348.1:0-5793 GCF_003998335.1 Mesorhizobium sp. M7A.F.Ca.CA.002.05.1.1
GCCCAGCAGAACACGCGGGCGACGGTGACGGCGGCACCTGGAGATTGCAAGTTCCAGTTCAATCCGGTGGGTACCGCGAAGTTCACGACATCCTGCGATATCGCGACCTCGTTCCTGACCAAGAACTCGGTTCCCTATGACGTCGTGTCGACGGCCGCCGCCGGCACACCCGCATCTGTCAAGATCGGCAACGAGACGGTCGAGTCCTATGACGCCATCGCCGCCGGCGATCAGGCCAAGGCCAAGGAAACCGCCTTCATCAAGGCCGTCAACATGTCGCTGCAGGACGGCGGCTATCCGCTGAAGCGCGCGGCAGCCAAGGTTGCGGACCAGAAGCTCGATGCGTTTGTTGCCGCCAACCCGGAACTGAAGCTGGATGCCGCTGCCATCCGTGCCGGTGAGAAGGCGACGGTGCCGATCGACCAGGCAGTCAAGGACAAGCTGCTGACCACCGACGAGGCGGCGGGCGCACCCGAAGTCACCGTCTACAACATTCCGGGTGGTGGCGCGTTCGCCATGTTCGCCGATCCTGCAGCAGTGAACTGGCCAATGACGATCGGCATCCTGTTCATCCTGGTGCTGTTCGTGACCATGGTCTATGGGCCGATCGCGGCGATCCTGGTCGAGATGTTCCCGACCCGCATTCGCTACACCGGCATGTCGTTGCCCTATCACATCGGCAATGGCTGGTTCGGCGGCCTGCTGCCGGCAACCGTGTTCGCGCTCAGCGCCTATAAGGGCGACATCTACTATGGCCTTTGGTATCCGGTGGTGATCGCGGCGATAACGCTGGTCATCGGCATGATCTTCGTCAAGGATACGCTCGGCACCGACCTGCACGCCAAGGAGTAGGCAGGCCCGGTGTTCAAAAGAAAGCCCGGCGCGAGCAATCGCGCCGGGCTTTCTCTTTTCAGGCCAATTCGTTGGCGAGGGCTGCTGCCCTTTGTGTCAGCTCTTGCGGCCCCGGGTCTCATCCTCGATGGCTGCCTCATGGTACCAGCCGTCGCCGAAGTCTGCGCGGGCACCACGCAGCGAGGCAAGCTCTGCCGCAAACTTAGCCTTGCCGCTCAAATTTGAGGCAGCGGCGCGCGCTGCCACCGGGAACATCAAAATTGTGGCCGACGGTCGTGTGGAAATGATTTCCATTGCCGGGTTCCTTTCTTCTGCCGAACCTTTTCGATTCAACTTGATCCGAAGATAAGGTCTGCAATCAAGTTAGGCAATATGCCTATGAAAAGATCAGCAATTGCACACTATTTGTGCAAAGAACGACTGTGATTGATCGGAACGCATCGCTTAGGCGGATCACCGACTTCGAGTGGATACCGGGTCAATTTTGCCGCACCCTTCACACCAAGAATGGCACACGAATTGCATTTTAAGAATGCGGCAGGCCGGCTGCTGACGGCAGACGCATGTCGACGCCGTTCAGTGTTCGGTGATCAAGCAACGAGAGGCTAGAATGACGAAATACAAGCTCGAGTATATCTGGCTCGATGGATATACCCCGGTCCCCAACCTTCGCGGCAAGACGCAGATCAAGGAATTCGCCGAATTCCCTGATCTCGAGCAGTTGCCGCTGTGGGGCTTCGATGGTTCCTCGACCCAGCAGGCCGAAGGGCACAGCTCCGATTGCGTGCTGAAGCCGGTTGCGGTCTATCCGGATCCCGCCCGTACCAACGGCGTGCTGGTCATGTGCGAAGTCATGATGCCCGATGGCGTCACGCCGCATGCCTCCAACAAGCGCGCCACCATCCTCGATGACGAGGGCGCCTGGTTCGGCTTCGAGCAGGAATATTTCTTCTACAAGGACGGCCGGCCGCTCGGCTTCCCCGAGAGCGGCTATCCCGCACCCCAGGGTCCGTACTACACCGGCGTCGGCTATTCCAATGTCGGCTCCGTCGCGCGCCAGATCGTCGAGGAGCATCTCGACCTCTGCCTCGCCGCCGGCATCAACCACGAGGGCATCAACGCCGAAGTTGCCAAGGGCCAGTGGGAATTCCAGATTTTCGGCAAGGGCTCCAAGAAAGCCGCCGACCAGATGTGGATGGCCCGCTACCTCATGCAGCGCCTGACCGAGAAGTACGGCATCGACATCGAATACCACTGCAAGCCGCTCGGCGACACCGACTGGAATGGCTCTGGCATGCACGCCAACTTCTCGACCGCCTATATGCGCGAAGTCGGCGGCAAGGCCTATTTCGAAGCGCTGATGGCGGCCTTCGACAAGAACCTGATGGATCACATCGCCGTCTATGGCCCGGACAACGACAAGCGTTTGACCGGCAAGCACGAGACCGCGCCGTGGAACCGGTTCAGCTATGGCATTGCCGACCGTGGCGCCTCGATCCGCGTGCCGCATTCCTTCATCAAGAGCGACTACAAGGGTTATCTGGAAGACCGCCGTCCGAACTCGCAGGGCGACCCCTACCAGATCGCCTCGCAGATCCTGAAGACGATCGCCTCGGTTCCGGCAAGCGCTCAGGTTTCGGCCGCCGCGTAAGCGTTTCGGACTGCATGACAAGATGACCCCGGCGTTTCGCGCCGGGGTTCTTTTTTGGCCGTTACCCGGCTGACGGCATTCCTGGTAAAACATACCCAGAAAAAGTCAGGGAATTCACGCGGTCGCAAATCGCCCGGAAGTTCTGGCCGCAGCCATGTGAGCCTCCGGCGATCACTCCCTATAAAGCCCGGAAAAGCGCCTTTTCCAGCCCTTATCTGGGGCAATGGACCTTCCATAAGCATCTGTTCATACAGCAGAATCGGTCATTCGCGGCCCGGCTTGCAGCGTTGACAGATCACGCTACGGCATGCGTATTCGCAGGCCTTGGGGTTACGTCACGCAATGCTGTTCGGACGGGCGGGGTTTTCTGAACGGCGGCATTGGCGTGGGCGCCGGACGAGCGGTCACTGTAGCCTGAGACAGTGCTCCGCTCGCTCCTGGCTCCAACGTTGGCGACCGACCGGCCGCCTTGATCTTCACCGGACATCGCCGAGTAGTGATTGAAGTCACCGGACCGACGCGCTCAGGCCGGCCGCTCCGATGGACCGTGGGTCCAGAATCCAGGCATCGTATGATCGTCGAAGACGAAAGACCAATATGGCTGTCCATGCGTGGCTGCCGCGCAGGCGAGACATGCCGGTCAGCTGGCAATTCCTATTGGAGCGCAGCAAAAAGCCCTTGAAAGAGGGAAGTCTTTCAAGGGCTTGGTTATTATGGCGTATCTTAGTCTGAGCTTGAAGCCTCAGACAGAGTAATACATATCGTATTCGACCGGATGCGGGGTCATTTCGAAGCGCATCACTTCGGCCATCTTCAGCTCGATGTAGCTGTCGATCTGGTCGTCGTCGAAGACGCCGCCGGCTTTCAGGAAGCCGCGGTCCTTGTCGAGGCTTTGCAGGGCTTCGCGCAGCGAGCCGCAGACGGTCGGGATCTTCTTCAGTTCCTTCGGCGGCAGGTCGTAGAGATCCTTGTCCATCGGCTGGCCGGGATGGATCTTGTTCTTGATACCGTCGAGGCCGGCCATCAGCAGCGCGGAGAAGGCGAGGTAGGGGTTCGCGCCCGGATCGGGGAAGCGGACCTCGACGCGCTTGGCCTTCGGCGACGAGCCGAACGGGATACGGCAGGACGCCGAGCGGTTGCGCGCCGAATAGGCGAGCAGAACCGGCGCTTCGTAACCCGGCACCAGGCGCTTGTAGGAATTGGTCAGCGGGTTGGTGAATGCGTTGATCGCCTTGGCATGCTTGATGACGCCGCCGATGAAGAACAGGCAGCTTTCCGACAGACCGGCATATTCATTGCCGGCGAAGGTCGGCTTGCCGTTCTTCCAGATCGACATGTGGACGTGCATGCCCGAGCCGTTGTCGCCGAAGATCGGCTTCGGCATGAAGGTCGCCGTCTTGCCGTAGGCATTGGCGACCTGGTGCACGACATATTTGTAGATCAGCATCTTGTCGGCGTTGCGTACCAGTGCGTCGAACTTGATGCCGAGTTCGTGCTGCGCCGCCGCCACCTCATGGTGATGCTTTTCGACGCGCACGCCCATCTCGGCGAGCACGGTCAGCATTTCCGAGCGCATGTCCTGCGCGCTGTCGATCGGCGGCACCGGGAAGTAGCCTCCCTTGACGCGCGGACGGTGGCCGAGATTGCCGGTCTCGTAGTCGGTGTCGTCGTTCGACGGCAGTTCCGTGGAGTCGAGCTTGAAACCGGTGTTGTAGGGATCGGCCTTGTACTTCACGTCGTCGAAGACGAAAAATTCGGCTTCCGGGCCGACAAAGATGGTGTCGCCGATGCCTTCGGCCTTCATGTAAGCCTCGGCCTTCTTGGCCGTGCCGCGCGGATCGCGGTTGTAGGATTCACCCGAAACCGGATCGAGGATGTCGCACAGGATGACCATGGTTGACTGGGCGAAGAACGGATCCATGTGAACCGTTTCCGGGTCGGGCATCAGCACCATGTCGGACTCGTTGATGGCCTTCCAGCCGGCAATCGACGAGCCGTCGAACATCACGCCATCGGCGAACATGTCTTCCTCGACCTCGATGACATCCATCGTCACGTGTTGCAGCTTGCCCTTCGGGTCTGTGAAGCGCAGGTCGACGAATTTCACGTCGTTGTCCTTGATCTGCTTCATGATGTCTTTGGCTGTCGTCATGTCGTGTATCCCTGTGTGATGACTTTTTTTGATGATGACGTTTTCAGGAGGATGGGGCGGTCGGTTCAGACCGCGTCCATGCCCGTTTCGCCGGTGCGGATCCGCACGACTTCCTCGATGTTGGAGACGAAGATCTTGCCGTCACCGATGCGGCCCGTCTGGGCCGCCTTGCGGATGGCCTCGATGGCGCCTTCGACCGCGTCGTCGCCAAGCACGACCTCGATCTTCACCTTGGGCAGGAAATCGACGACATATTCGGCGCCGCGGTAGAGTTCGGTATGGCCCTTCTGACGACCGAAGCCCTTTGCCTCGGTGACGGTTATGCCTTGCAGTCCGGCCTCCTGAAGCGCTTCCTTCACTTCGTCCAGCTTGAATGGCTTGATGATCGCTTCGATCTTTTTCATGTAAAAAGTGGCCTCCACTGCCAAAAAAACGGGTTGTGACCCCCCGCTTGCGCCTCCATCAAGCACGAACTGTGCCAATTCAGCGGATTCGAAGCGGTCTCATAAGATTTCAAAGCCGCGCCGCACCGGGATGCAAATTCGCGTCATTCGCTGCACCGGAAGCGGCATGGGCTGCCAGAGCCTACACAGCGCCAGCACCTGCGTCCGCACAAAAATCAGGCATATCGCCTATCCCGCAGGCAATTTTCTGCCCGCAATGCCTTCGTGCCGACGTTATGGCTGCAGATCTCGGCAACTCCCCCTTGTTTGCTTAGGATCGAAATTGGACAATGCTTGATAGCATGCGGATCGGCAATCCATGAGCAACGAACTTCTTTCCCCGGCCGAAATGAGCGAGGCTGATCGGCTGACGATCGCGGCCGGTCCGGCCGATGGAATCAGCCTGATGCGGCGCGCGGGCGAAGCGGTCGCGGCCGAGATTCTCAAGCGTTATCCCGCAGCGCCGCATGTCCATGTGCTGTGCGGTCCCGGCAACAATGGCGGCGATGGCTATGTCGTCGCACGCCTCCTGGCCGGCAGCGGCGTCGGCACAACGATCTGGTCATCCGGAGCGCCGAGGCCGGAAAGCGATGCGGCGCTCGCCGCCGCGGAATCCCTGGTCAAGTCCCGGCCGCTGTCTGATTTCGACGCCGAGTTCGGCTCGATCGTGATCGACGCGCTCTATGGGGCAGGGC
>NZ_RZQI01000349.1:0-5764 GCF_003998335.1 Mesorhizobium sp. M7A.F.Ca.CA.002.05.1.1
TCGCGGTCCTCTGAACATTGGCAACGACCACGAGGTTTCGGTCCTGCGCATCGCGGAATTCGTAAGATCGCTTGTCCCCGGCAGCCGCATCGAGCACCACCCTCCAGCTCCCCAGGATCCGACAAATCGGTGTCCGGACCTGACTTTGGCGAGGCATGTCCTTCCTGGCTGGGAAGCGAGGACGAGCTATCAGGAAGGCATCGGGCGCACCTTCGATTGGTTCCGCCAGCGAATTGCGGCCGCGAGCATTTCGGCCTCCACGGCCTGACGCGTCCGGTATCGCGGCTAAACCTCTTTCTGCCTGCTCACTCAGTCACCATCTCATCGGGCGCATCGTCAATCGCCGAGCAATGGCCGTACCCGCGGAAAGATATTGACTGTATGTTTAGTCATAGTTACTCCTGAGGTCGCGAATTGAGTTGGACAGCCGGCGCCAGCCGGTGAATGGCCACAATGAAGAGGGGAATATCTCGACCGCGATGCGGCTTGCCGTTGCCGGTGCGCCGCATGCCGCGAGTGCGATGTCGACGGCCGCTCTCGTGCCGTCGATCGGCATTGTCGCGGTCATCTTTTCGTCAGCAGGAAACGGACCTGAGGCCGTAACGCCGCCGGTCCAACAATGGGAGCATGCAGCATGAACTTGAAACTGACCGTGACGGCCATCGGCCTGTCGCTGCTGACTGTCACGGGCGTGGCCCGTGCCGACGGCGAGCTCAACATCTACAATTGGGGCAATTACACCAGCCCCGACCTGATCAAGAAGTTCGAGGAGACTTACAAGGTCAAGGTCACCGTCACCGACTATGATTCCAACGATACTGCCTTGGCCAAGGTCCGGCAGGGCGCCTCCGGCTATGACATCGTCGTGCCTTCGGCGAGCGTCGTGCCGGTCTGGATCAGCGAAGGTCTGCTCTTGGAGACCGATCCCAACAAGATGGAAAACTTCAAGAACGTCGATCCGAGGTGGGTCGATGTTCCATTCGATCCAGGCCGTAAATACACCGTTCCATGGCAGTGGGGCACGACCGGCATTTCGGTGAACAAGTCGGTCTATGCCGGCGATCCGAACACATCGGCGATCTTCCTCGACCCACCTCCCGAACTCGTCGGCAAGATCAATGTCGTACCCGAAATGGGTGACATCATGTTCCTCGCCATCGCTTACGAGGGTGGCAAATATTGCAGCAGCGACATGCAGATGCTGAAGAAGGTGCATGACAAGCTGGTGGAGGCGAAGGCGAGATGGCTTTCGCTCGACTATGCGGCCGTCGATGGCCTGGGCAGGGGCGACATCGCCGCGGGCGTCAACTGGAACGGCATATCGCTGCGCGAGCGGCTTGAGAACGACAAGATCGTCTATGGCTATCCCAAGGAAGGCTATCCGATCTGGATGGACAATGTCGCTGTCCTCAAGGACGCCAAGAATGTCGACAACGCCAAGCTGTTCCAGAACTTCATCATGGATCCGCAGAATGCGGCGCTGATCTCAGCCTTTGCGCGTTATTCGAACGGCATCAAGGGCTCGGAAGCCTTCATGCCCGACGACATGAAGACCGCGCCGGAAGTCAACATTCCCGCCGAGTTCGCCGCCAAGGGCCAATTCATGCTGGCCTGCCCGCCCGATGTGCAGGCGCTCTACACGAAGATCTGGACCGACCTGCAGAAATGACCTGACCAGGCTTTCCCGCGCCGCCGCACGCGGCGCGGTCATCTTCCGTCCATGCCAAACGCGATGCGCAGATCGCAGGAGACTTCCCATGACCGATCTCGACCTTTGCTACATGCCGGCCAGCGAGGCGCTGCGGCTGTTCAAGGCAAAGAAGCTTTCGCCCGTCGAACTGATGCAGGCCACCATCCGCCGCGCCGAAGCCACCAAAGCGACGATCAACTGCCTCACCTTCACGCATTTCGACGAGGCGATAGACCTGGCCAGGAAAGCCGAGGCAAAATACGCCAGGGGCGCCCGGACCGGGGCGCTCGAGGGCCTGCCGATCGGCATAAAGGACGAGAGCTACATCAAGGGCAAGCGGACCTCGCACGGCTCGCTGCTGTCCGGGGATGCTATCGGTGGCCATACCTCGACGATGAACGAGCGCATCATCAAGGCCGGAGGCATTGTCCATGCCCGCACGGCGACGCCTGAATTCAGCTGCGCCGGCTACACCTGGTCGAAACGCTGGGGCGTGACGCGCAATCCGTGGAACCCGGATTTCACGCCCGGTGGTTCGTCGGGAGGCTCCGCGGCGACGCTGGCATCCGGCACGTCGTCGATCGCCACCGGTTCGGACATTGCGGGATCGATCCGGATTCCCGCGTCGGCCTGCGGTCTTGTCGGCTTCAAGCCGCCTTACGGGCGCAATCCGGACGAGCCGCCATTCAACCTCGACTTCTACTGCCACACCGGACCGCTGGCGCGAAACGTCGGGGATGCGATCCTGCTGCAGAATGTGATGGCCGGACCAAGCCCGCTCGACATCGCCACGCTGCGCCCGAAACTGCGCCTGCCGCTCGAGTACAAGCCGATCAAGGGCTGGAAGATTGCTTTCTCGATGGACCTTGGTTCTTTCGAAGTCGACCCGGACGTGCGCAAGAACACGCTTGCCGCCTGCGATGTGTTCCGTTCGCTCGGCGCCACGGTCGAGGAAGTCGATCTGGGCTGGGGCGACGAAGTGCTCAGGGCGGGCATGGCCTATCTCGAGCATCTGTTCGGCGCATCGCTGTCGCAGCTGCTCAAGAAGCACGGCAAGGACATGACGAGCTATGCCAGGCAGTTCGCCGAGGACGGGCAAAAGTCGAAGGCGACGGACTTTGTCGGAACACTCGACGTGGCGGCCAGGATGTACCAGACGCTGGGGCCGCTGCTGGAGACCTACGATGTGCTGATCTGCCCGACCAACGCGCTTCCCTCCGTGCCGGCGGAGTTCGATCAGACCACGGGTACGGTCGAGATCAACGGTAAGCAGGTGAACCCGTCGTTGGGATGGGTGATGACGACGCCGTTCAACATGATGAGCCGTTGTCCGGTTCTGTCCATCCCTTCGGGTCGGGCGGCAAGCGGCGTGCCGACAGGCATCCAGATCGTCGGCCGCACCTATTGCGATGCCGATGTTTTCCGAGCGGCCATGGCCTATGAGACGGCCAACGGGCAGTGGTACACAAACGCCGAAACGCGTCCGTCGCTATAACAGGGCGATGCGGCTCTTGCCGCGGTTGGAGAGCCGACGCCGGACACCTCGAATAGACGAATCTGTGGTGGCGCCGGTGATCGCGCCAGAAGGTCCGAAAGGAGCTGGACGAAGATGGCGCAACAAAAGGCTGCGGCGGCAAAACGCAAAGGCGCTACGGCGAAGAATGGGCGTGCGGCAAACGATGCCGCGCCGCCCAAGGACCGTCGGCGCGAGCGCGGCGAAGCCAGCGTGCAGCGGATCATCGACGCCACCATCGAACTCATCGCGGAGGAGGGGCTGGCAAGCGTCACCATGCAGCGCATCGCCGAACATGTCGGCTCGTCCAATGCCCTGGTCGTCTTCCATTTCCGCAGCAAGGAGAACCTGTTTCGCGCCGTCCTGCAGTATCTCAGCGATCGATATGATGAGCTGTGGGTGACGTTGGTGCGGGCGCCCGGCCTGTCGCCGGTTGAGCGGGCTCTGGGCGCGGTCGATTGCGCGCAACGTTTCGCCCGCCAGCATCCGAAATGGGTTTCAGTTTTTGTCGTGTTTTCCAGCGACCGCAAGAGCATGCAGATCTACAACGAAATCGGCCTGCCGAGCGACCTTGCCTACACCGCCGAGGCGCGCGAGCTGCTGATCGAGATTTCGCGCAGTGGCGGTTATACCGGCGTCGACATCGATACGCTGTCGGAGAGCCTGAATTATCTGGTTCATGGCGCCTGGTATTGGGATCATCTCAATCCGTCCAGCCGTGACACCAACGTGCTGCGCAAGACCATGCTGCTCCTGCTGCATCAGGCGTTCCCCCGGCATTTCGAACTGATGCGCTAACTGCTTCAGGGCTGCCGCAGATGGCAGCCGGCCTGCCGCTTTTGCGCCAGATACTCGTCGACAAGCTGGCGGTAGCGTACCTTGCCGAAGCTTGGGAAATGCCCGCCATGCACGACTGAGACATGGAGGTCGCGCAGGCGCATCAGCGTCGCCATGTAGTCGGGAATGTCTGAGTGGTAGACGTCGTCGATCAGCGGGCCGTCATATATGATGTCGCCGGATAACAGGATGCCCGTCCTGTTTTCGTAGAGTGCGATGCCGCCGGGCGAATGGCCGGGCGTGTGGATCACCTCGAAGGCACGGTCGCCGAGATCGACGACATCGCCCTGGCCGAGCAAACGGCCGGCGGGCGCAGGCAGAATGCCGTAGCGCGCCGTGTCCCAGCCTTGCGGCATGCGATCGAACATCTCGTCGGTCGCATAGGTGCCGGCTGCCGTCCATTCATTGCGCGGATCGGCGAGGATGCCGGCCTCGGCGGCGTGCACGCAACGCTCGGGAAATTCGTGGTGGCAACCGATATGGTCGAAATGCGTGTGGCTGGCGACGCAAATCAGCTTGCGCTCGCTCACCAGCGGTACATGGCGCCGGAGGCTGAAATGGCCGAGGCCGGTGTCGAAGAGGAGATCGCGATCGCGACCGCGCACATGCCACATATTGCAGCGGAAGAACGGCTTTATCCACGGCTCGTGGATCAAGGTCACGCCATCGCTCATGCGGATGGTTTCGTACCAGTCGGGTGCCTCAATGAGCGGAAGTGTTGCCATGTTCAATCCGTCAGAAAAGCTCAGTCCGTCAGCAGAATAATCTGGTCGGTATTGCAGGAAATCGCGACCGTGTCGCCCGGCTGGACGGCCGCCGTCGCGGGCAATTTGGCGATGAAGTGAAGCGAGGGGTCCTCGATGGAAACCGCAAGCACGCGCTTGAAACTGCCCTGGAAGACCACGTCGCTCACTCTGGCCGCGCCGAGCCTGACACTGCCGCTGGCCTCGCCGAGGACAAGATGCTCCGGCCGTATGGCCAGCGCAACGGCGGAGCCCACCGGCAGCGCGCCGGGCAGCGAGACCGGCCCGACGGGCGTGGCGACGGTGCTTGTCCTCTCCTTCGCCTCCGTGACTGTGCCGGCAAGGATCGAGCTTTCGCCCATGAAGGTGGCGGAAAAGCGCGTCGCCGGCCTGTGATAGACGCGCTCGGGCGGGCCTTCGTCCTCGATGCGCCCGTCATTCATCACCACACAATGGTCGGCCAGCGCCATCGCTTCTTCCTGGTCGTGGGTGACGTGGATGAAGGCGGTGCCGACGCGCTTCTGGATCGCTTTCAACTCGTCCTGCATCTGCCGGCGTAATTTGAGATCGAGCGCGCCGAGCGGCTCGTCGAGCAGAAGCACCGCCGGCTCGATCACCAGCGCCCGCGCCAGCGCCACGCGCTGCCGCTGGCCGCCGGAAAGCTGATGCGGCTTCTTGTCGAAGGCGGAGGCGAGGCCGACCAGCGCAAGCGCTTCACGCGCCTTTGCCGCCCGGGTAGCGCCGTCGACGCCCTGCATGCGCAGGCCGAAGCCGACATTGCTGCCGACGCTCATATGCGGGAACAGCGCATAGTCCTGGAACACCGTCGTCGTCGGCCGCTTGGCCGGCGGCACCGAGGTGCAGTCCTCGCCACGGATGAACACCTTGCCTTCGCTGGGGGTGACGAAGCCGCCCAGAATGGAGAGCAGCGTCGTCTTGCCGGAGCCGGACGGCCCGAGCAGGATGGTGTAGCTGCCGGGC
>NZ_RZQI01000350.1:0-5763 GCF_003998335.1 Mesorhizobium sp. M7A.F.Ca.CA.002.05.1.1
GCCATTGAACGCACGCGAGCTTGATCAGCTGACCAGCGACACCGCCGACGAGATGCTGGGTCTCGGGCCAATCGAACCGCTGCTCAAGGACGATTCGATTACCGACATCATGATCAACACCCACAAGCGCGTCTTCATTGAGCGGCGTGGCATGATCGAAGAGACGGCAATCCGTTTCCGCGACGAGGCGCATCTGTTGCGCGTCATCAACAAGATCGTTTCGGCTATCGGCAGGCGTGTCGATGAATCGTCGCCCATGGTCGACGCACGCCTGGAAGACGGTTCGCGCGTCAATATCGCGGTGCGACCGATCTCGGTCGACGGCCCCCTGGTGTCGATCCGCAAGTTCTCCAAGAATCCCTATTCGCTCGAACGTTTGATGGCTTTCAACTCCATTCGTCCGCCGATGATCGAACTGCTGCGGATCGCCGTGCAGGCGCGCAAATCGATCCTGGTTTCGGGCGGCACCGGCAGCGGCAAGACCACCTTGCTCAATGCATTGTCGAGTTACATTCCCTCGAAAGAGCGGCTGATCACCATCGAGGATGCGGCCGAACTGCAATTGCAGCAGCCGCATGTGGGCCGCCTCGAAACGCGCCCGCCCAATGTCGAGGGTAGGGGGGAGGTGCGCCAGCGCGAATTGCTGAAGAACGCGTTGCGCATGCGGCCGGACCGCATCATCGTCGGTGAGGTGCGCGGCGAGGAAGCCTTCGACATGCTGCAGGCGATGAACACCGGCCACGAAGGCTCGATGACGACAATCCATGCCAACACGCCGCGCGATGCGATCTCGCGGCTGGAGCAGATGGTCGGCATGGCCGGCATGCCGATGACGCATGAGTCAATCCGGGCGCAGATCGCGTCCGCCATCGACATCATCGTGCAGACACAGCGTCTTTCGGATGGAGGCCGGCGTGTCACCTCCATATCGGAACTGACCGGCATGGAAGGCAATGTCGTGCAGCTCCAGGAAATCTACCATTTCGTCCGCCGTGAGGTCACAGCCGAGGGCAAGGTCATCGGCGACTTTCGCGCGACCGGTGTCCGTCCGCGCTTCGCTCCGGAGGCCGCGACGCTTGGCCATTATTTTGCCAAGGACGCCTTCAACCCGCAGGTTGCCCTCTGATGCTGACGGGTCAAGCTCTGCTCTACTTCATCTACATGCTGGCGGCAGCCTCGGTCATTCTGGCAGGCGAAGCTCTCTATCTTTCCTTTGCCGGCCGCCGCTCCCGGTCTCTAGCAGTCAATCGCCGGCTGAAGCGGCTCGCTGGCGACGTTCCAGCCGAACAAACGTTGCAAGGGTTGCTGCGAGAACGCGGCCTCACGGACTCCGGCGACTTTCTTTTTGGACTGGTCTGGTTGAACAGGCTCTATACCCAGTCCGGTATCACCGGAAATCCGTTGACCTTCGCCGCGACGTTCTTGCTTGTCGGATTGGCGATGGCGTTGCTGCTGGCGGTCCTCTTCAATTTCTCTGCCTTGGCGTCGCTCATCATTTTTTTGGTCATAGGGTTTATCTTGCCGCTTCTCGTCCTCCGGCGCGCTCGTAACAAGCGAATCCGGAAGTTTGCCAAACAGCTGCCGGATGCGCTCGACATGATCGTTCGTTCGCTGCGCGCCGGACATCCCGCTTCGATCGCGATCGGTCTGGTCGCACGCGAAATGCCGGATCCGTTGGGCACTGAATTCGGCATCGTCTCCGATGAGATCACCTTTGGTCTCAGCATCGAGCAGGCCGTGCGGAAGCTTTCGCAGCGCGTCGGCTTCGAGGGGCTTCAGCTGCTGTCGGTATCGCTGTCGATTCAGGCCAAGACGGGCGGCAATTTGACCGAAATTCTGGCCAATCTTTCCTCCGTTCTGCGTGAACGGCAGAAATTGCGAATGAAAATTAGGGCGCTTTCGGCCGAAGGTCGCGTCTCCGCGTGGATCATCTCCTTGTTTCCTATTGTGATGTTCCTCACGCTTCAAATCCTTGCCCCATCCTATTACGGAGCCGTTTGGAGCAACCCGCTCGTCTTCCCGATATTTATGCTTTTTGGGTTGTGGGCGCTGCTTGGCGACTTCATCATGTACCGGATGGTTACTTTCGATTTCTGACTGGGAGCGACGAAAGAATTGTTTTCGAACATTCAGGATCTGGGTTTCTTGGTGTCTATCGTCGTCTTCGCGGCGGCGGTGTCCCTTTTCCTGTTCGGTGCGTTAGTCTTTCTGCCAGCTCTGCAAACCCGTAAGCTTGTCGCGCAGAGCCTGATGGGTGAAGGAATCGCAGACCGTCGATCCATGCTCGGGCAAGACCAGCTTGCCAAGATTTCGGCGCAACGGCCGGTCGATGCCTACTTCAAGTCGATCGAGAAGGAGCGGGAAGAGCCAAACGCCTTGGAAGCGAAGCTGTTTCGCGCCGGCTTTTATCAATCAAGCGCACCGCTGATTTATACGCTGTGCCGCCTTGTCGCGGTCTGCGTCGGCTTTCTGGCAATGTATGCACTCCTGTCGCGGGCTCTGCCGTCGCACCTGCCGGGTTTCATTACCCTTGCAGGTTCTGCCCTGTTCGGCCTGGCCTGCATCGTGCTTCCCGCCATTCTGCTCGACCGTTTCGAGAACGGCCAGAAACAGATCTATCGCCGAGCTTTCCCCGACTTCATGGACATGATGATCACCTGCGCCGATGCCGGCATGAGCCTGGAGGGGGCAGTCGAACGCGTCAGTCATGAGATGGCTGGCACCCACAAATGGCTGGGAATACAGCTGTCGATCATGAATTTGCAGTTGCGTGCCGGCAAGCCGTTGCGGGAGGCATTGCGCGAACTCGCCGATCGTATCGGGCTTGACGAAGCCAGGGCACTGGCTGTCCTGTTTAGGCAATCGGAAGAACTCGGCACCAGTCTCACCGATGCATTGCGTGTCTATAGCGCCGAGATGCGCGGGCAACGAATTCTGAGTGCAGAGGAACGCGCCAACTCTCTGCCGGTGAAGATGATGATTCCGTTGGGGCTGTGTATCTTCCCTGTGGTTATGATGGTTATCATGCTGCCGGTGATCATCCGCATGAGGGGCATTATCTTCTAGTTGCGTGTATGATCTGATTCTAATATGAGGTCCGAGACCCTTGGGGGAATCTATATGAAGAGGGCTAACGCGGCGGCAGCCTGTCTGTTGATAATGCTTGCCGGCTGCCAGACGGCGGACATAACCGACGGGGTCGTGCGCACCAACGAACCATCGAAAGGCGACGTGACGTCTTTTGGCGACGCTTTCGATGGGCTGAAGACGGTCAGCGATGTCGAATATTACGCCTCGGACCAGGCCGTCGCCGAGGCCAAGAACCAGTTCCGTGCCGAGAATTACGGCAATGCCGGCGCGCTGTTCTTCAAGGCGACGCAACTGGCGCCCAATGATGGCAACGCCTGGATGGGACTTGCCGCCTGCACCGACCGGATCCGCCGCTTCGACCTGTCCGACAAGGCCTATGCCAAGGCGTTCAAGCTGGTCGGCGCGACGCCTGAATATTACAACAATGTCGGCTATTCCTACCTGCTGCGCGGCAAGCTGCAGGATGCGCGCTCGAATTTTCTCAAGGCTTACGAATTGGCGCCCAACGACCCGACCGTCGCCAACAATCTGAAGCTTTTGTCGTCAAGCGTGCAGAACGTCGAGCGCTAGCATGCTGCTCGTCGAAGCGCTGCTGCTGAAGGTGCTCGCCATCCCTCTGCTGGCAAGGATTGGCTGGCTCGACTTCAAGACGCAGAAGATTTCCAATCGCGACGTGCTGCTGCTGCTCTGCCTGGGGGCCGGGGGCTTGCTGCTGCTGTCGCTCCAGTCAGGCTCGTGGTGGGACATGGGGCTGAGCGCTCTCGCCGGACTTCTGCTGTTCGTCGCGCTCTTGCCCTTCTGGGTCTTGCGCAAGATCGGCGCCGGCGATGTCAAGCTGCTGGCAGTCGTGCCATTCCTGATCAGCGGCAGCGCTCTCGCAGTGTTTTCAGTGCTGCTTCTGGTTTTCGCTTTGGCAACCGCGGTCATCGTGAAAAACCCGTTCATGCTGCCCGCGGGTGCTTTTCGGCTTGTCGTCCAGCATCTGGACCGCAAGGGCGTGGTGCCGTTCGGCGTGCCGATCTCGCTGGCCGCGATCTGTACGCTGGCGTTCCTGATCTACAGGAGTTTGACGGTCGCGAGCAGCTCTGGAATCCTCAACCAGCTCAACTGACCCTGTCATCTCACGCGGCTGAATTCGTCGCGCGGGAGATTTGACGGAGCATCAAACGAAAAACCCGCCTGTGCGGCGGGTCACTGGCGCAAATCAGCACCATAGGCAAAAATGTACCATAGCTGAGTGCAGGGAGTCAAGAAAAAATTCCTATCTTGAAGCGCTGCCTGCGCCGCGGCGCTCCGTTCAATCCCGCAGCAGGTCGAACATCAGCTTGAAGAAGCGGTCCGCGTCGACCTCATGGGCGATGCGGGCATTGTCCTTTTCACCGCGCTCGCCCCAGTAATCGGCGATGGTCGCGCCGAAGGCGTAGGTGCCGGACAGATCGACGCCGATATGGGCAGGGCGCGTGCGCACCAATGTCGGATCGATGGCCAGCGCCAGCGCCAAGGGATCGTGCATGGCGCCGCCGACGCCCATCGAGTTGCGGTGCAGCTTCTCGTAGAACAGCAGCCAGTCGTTGACGAGCCGTCCGAGCGGCGTGTCGATGGTCGCGAGCTCGGCATATTGCGGCGCCTCGATCAGCACCTGCATGGTGACGTCGAGGCCCACCATCAGGATCGGCACGCCGCTGTCCAGAACGATCTTCAGCGCCTCGGGGTCGCAGAACGCATTGAACTCGGTCGGCGTGATGATCTCGCTCTTGCGGTAGAACACGCCGCCCATCCAGATCAGCTCCTTGATCTTGGGCAGCACGTCGCGATGCTTGAGGATCATCAGGCCGATATTGCTGAGCGGGCCGGTGGCAACGACCAGGATCGGTTCGGGCGCGGCGCGCAGTCTGTCGGCCAGGAAATCGACGGCGTGCTGGTCAACCGGCTTGATCGTCGCCTGCGGCAGGTAGGGCGAGCCCTCGAGGCCGCTTGGGCCATCGGCGGTGCCGAGCACCAGCGGGCGCGCCAGCGGGCGGTGACAGCCCTGCGCGACAGGCACCTCGCCGGCGCCGATATACTCCAGGATGCGCAAGGCATTGGCGGTCGTCTTCTCGACTTCCGCATTGCCGCAGGTCGTGGTGACGCCGAGTAGTTCGATGGCCGGCGAGCGATGCGCCATGACCAGCGCGATGGCGTCGTCGTGGCCGGGGTCGCAGTCGAACAGGATAGGAGTTGGCTTGGTCATCATGTCGTCTTTCACGCCGCCCGCTCGTAGCGCGCTATGGTTTTCTTGAAGCCGTCGAGGAAACGCCGGCCGTCCAGGCCGGTGCAGATGCGGGTGGTCTTGGGCCCGCCGCCGGGCAGCAATTGCCGGCCGCGATAAGCGACGGTCTGGCCGCGCGCCAGCCTGCCGTCGAGCACGACGTCGGCGAACAGCGGCTCGGTCATCGTCGCCAGGCCGGGATCGAAAGCCAGCGCCACGGTGATCACGTCGTCCATCGGGAACCCGACGAGGTCGAAGAATTCGCGCCAGATGTCGATGTAGATCGGGAAGCTGTCGGCGATCATCTCAAGGACGGGATTGTCCCTCGCGACGGCCTGCATGTCGGCGATGTCGTCGCGCGTCAGCATCGAATCGGCGACGCGGTTGTCCTCGCAGATGTCGAGCGGCACGAGGATCTTCTCGAC
>NZ_RZQI01000034.1:0-16044 GCF_003998335.1 Mesorhizobium sp. M7A.F.Ca.CA.002.05.1.1
CAGCAAGGTCGGACGGACTGCCGCTTGGGTGTTTTCCAAGGCCGCAAAACGGCCCGGCAAGGTGGCGGTGTTTGTCGGAAGCCATCGCTTCCAGGCGCATGCGACGCGGGAAACGGCCTTTCGTGCGTATTTTCGTGAGAACGCGCCAAAATTCGAGGTGCTTGATGCGCTCGTGAACCTTGATGAACGGCAGCTCACTTACGAAAAATTGCTGGATCTTATGCAGCGGGAACCAGAGCTCGTCGGCTTCTATATGGCCGGCGGGGGGATAGAGGGGGCAATTTCCGCGCTCCGAGAAGAGGGGAGCGGTCAGGATCTCGTCGCGATCGTGAGTGAAATGACGCCGCAGTCACGTGGGGCGCTTGCGGATGACATCTTGACGATGGCGGTCGGCACGCCAATGCGCCGACTTTGCCAGGAGCTGATAATGGCAATGGAGCGGGCCATCAAAGCCGGCGTCGCGGAGAGCCCGGGGCAGACATTTCTGCCGTTCGACATTTATCTTCCGGAAAATATTTGACCTTGATGGATTTCTATCATGAGCGCCCATTTTCCTTTCACCGATGAAAGGAAAGCTCGATTGACTCGGCCGTCTCTGTCCGATCTGTGAACCGGCGTGGTTCCGTCTTGAAAGAAGCCGGATGCCGAAATGGCAGCCGCGCTTCATGGAAGGAAAGTCAAGCAATGCGCCAGGTATCGCCCCGCTTTGCACTCGATCACATGGCGGCGCCCCGCCTTGACGTCAGTGCGCTTTTCGCGCTTGCCCGTGACCAAGGCCTGACCGACGTCCAAATCCGTTACCCTCATTTCAGCAATCCTGTCGCACGCGGCATTCCGGCTGCGGACGTTCGGTTGGCCGCTACCGAAGCGGGCGTCACGATCATCTCTGTCAACGCCTTGCAGCGGTTCAACGACTGGACTCCAACGCGTCAGGCCGAGGCAAGCAACCTCGCCGATTATGCGACGGCGTGCGGGGCGGAGACGCTCGTGTTGGTGCCGGCCAACCGCAGCTCGTGGCCCACCAATAGCGAGCGCCAGGACAATCTTCGTTTCGCTCTAAACGAGATCAAGCCAATCCTCCAGTCGCGGGGTCTGATCGGTCTCATCGAGCCGCTGGGTTTCCGAACCTGCTCGCTTCGATCAAAGAAGGAAGCGGCCGAGGCCGTTGCCGCGGTTGATGGCCAGTCCGTCTTTCGCCTCGTGCACGACACGTTCCACCACACCCTGGCCGGGGAGACATGCCTGTTCTGCGAGCTTACCGGCCTGGTGCACATTTCAAGCGTAAACGACCCGACCTTCTGGATTTACCCCGATCGCTTTCTTGCAGGTTCCGACAATGGCAGCCAGATTCAGGCGCTGCTGGATGGCGGCTACGCGGGACCTTTCTCATTCGAGCTGGTCGAGGAAGTCCATTCTCTGGACGATCTCGCAGGCGCACTTGCCGCCAGCATCGACTTTATCCGGCGAGGGCTATTGTCGTCAAAGTAGATGGTGACAGGAGTAGTGACTATAGGTGCGCCTGAATTTTCCGTGGGTTCACAGCGGGGCAGCCATCCGAGATGCCTCCTGTATCATTATCTCCCGCATCCAGATGCTTGCCGGATCGCTATTGTGGAGGGCCGGCCATTGGAGGGTCTCGGTGAATGTGGGAAATGGCAGCGGAAGTTCGATAACCCGCAGGGGGAACGTTTTTTCGAAATGCCTGACCAGCCGTAAGGGCATGGTCGCTATACGAGCTGTGCCGGACACCATAGGTGGAATCATGCTGAAGCCCTGCACGGCGACCTCGACACGTCTCTTAAGGCCATGCTCAAGCAAAAACCATTCCTCGATAGACGGCTTCATCGTACGCCCGAACCTGACCGCGACGTGCCTCATCGACATGTATCTCTCGAATGTAAGCTGCTGTGGCAGCTGCTTGTTTGTGGGACAGCCTACGCACACGAGCTTCTCGTCAAACAGCGCAACGCTTGAATGCACACTCGACGTGAACATATCCGGTAGAATTAGAAAATCGACGTCACCGCGCCGGAGAAGCTCATCGGGGCTATCGTCGACAGGCAGCAGTTCGAAGCTGACGGCGGGGGCTTCCCGTGAAATACGCTCCACAAGCTTTTCGAAAAACACGAGCGTGACGAAATCGGAAAGAATGATCCTGAAGAGGCGATCGGCTCGAGCTGGGTCAAACGGATCCGAAGAAATAATCGAGCACTGGATGTGCTGGAGAGCGTCGCGAACTGCGGGGGCAAATGCTGCCGCACGCGGGGTTAGAAATCTTTCGCGACCTCTTATCGTAAACAGTTCATCGCGGAAATAATCGCGCAGTCGGGCGACGGCCGCACTCATGGCGGGCTGACTCAGGTTAATCCTGCGTGCCGCCGCCGAGAGATTACGCTCCGTCAGGAGTGCGTCGAGCACAACGAGGAGATTTAGATCAAGTCCTTTGAAACGCATGTCATCAGCCATCCATGGGATGGATGCCTTTAACCGAAACAAACGACTTTAACAATTTAGCATTCTTGCAATCTTTTGTCGCAAAAAGTTTATGATGGATGACGTTAAGGTCCGACATATGAGCCGCGTGATCTGCCGAAGCGAGCAATCGTTCGTACTGTGCAGGTCAGAGATTGGCAGTTTGAAACGCCGGGCCGATGGCGCCGGTCTATCAACCAGCGTCTTCGGCGGCCCCGACCTAGCTAGGCGTGGAACCTAATAGGGTGCACCTTTCCAGTCCGAGGCGACTGATGGGCGGTTTGATCCTAAGCTGCCGTGAGGCCTGTGCCAATTGTATCGGCGAGCCAATGCAGCAGTCCGGCAGCGTTTTTGAGAGCTGTTGTAGGCTCGGCCTAAGCCCATTGGCGCAAGCCTATCTGAACGAAGCGCTTGGCCTTGCCGCTATCCGGTATGTGATCTGTGGTGCCTTCTCGTCCTGCTGTTCTTGTTTTGGAACGCCCTTATGGTGAGCCCATCCGGGACGTGGGGCACCGGGAGCACAAAGGTGCAGGCAGGCCGTCAATAGACCGTGGGCTGAGAGCCCGAGCTCGTTACATGGCCGCCCCTCGCGACTTTCCCGGATGCGCTGCGAGCGCGGATCAGTAGATGTCGTGTTGCCCGCCAGCTCCCGTCTTTGACCGAGCCAAGAAGGAGGAACGGGCATGCTTATCATCGGACTGGATATTCACCGCGCCTTCGCCGAAGCAGTGGCATGGGAGGAGGGCAGGCTCAGGCGACTCGGCCGCGTCGACATGCGGCGCGATCTGCTGGCGGCGTTCGCCGCGAAGCTGTCGCCGAACGATGTCGGGGTGATCGAGGCCACCGGCAACGCGACGTCCGCTGCAGCTGTGGTTGCGCCGCATGTGAAGAAGGTGGGGATCGCCAAGCCGAAACAGGTGTTTATCGTTGCCTATGCCAAGATCAAAACGACGATCGACGCCGACGTTCTTGCGCAGCTCTATGCCAGCGGCTTCTTGCCAGAAGTCTGGATTGCGGACGAGCCGACGCAGGCTCTGCGTCGACAGGTGACACGGCGCAATCAGATTGTCCGACAGAGATCTCGATTGAAGAGCGTCATCCAGTCGATCCTTCATAGCCACCTGATCCGTCCTGCCCGCATGCTGACCTGTGCGGCGCCAAGGGTCGGACCTGGTTAATCGAGCAGGTCGTACCGCAGGACGAGCGCCTCGCGATCGATGGGCATCTGCGCGAGTTCGACCGATTGGGCGAAGACCTCCAGGTCATCGAACGCGATCTTGTCCGCTCGGCTCTCGAGGATGAAGGCGTGAAGCGGCTGATGACCATTCCCGGCGTCGACATCACCGTCGCGCTGGCGATGAAGGGCGGCGATCGGCGACGTGTCGCGCTTCGACGATCCGCAGAAGCTCGTGACCTATCTCGGGTTGAACCCAAGCGTCCAGCAGTCCGGCCAGGTCCGGCCTACCATGGGCGGATCACCAAGCAGGGCCGTGGTCATGCGCGCGGCATGCTCGTCGAGGCGGCCTGGGCGGCCGCTCGTGCTCCCGGACCGTTGCGAGCCTTCTCCCTGCGGCGTGCGAGCCCGGCGCGGACAGCATGTCGCGGCCGTGGCAACCGCACGCAAACTCTCTGTCGTGATCTGTCATCTGTTGAGAAGGGCGAGAGTTACGCGTGGGCTCGACCCTCCCTGCATGCCAAGAAGCTTGCGCGATGTGGAACTCAAGGCCGGGAGCAAGGCTGTGCGCGGCCAAAAGGGAGCGCACGCCTACAACATAAAGAGCCACCGGGAAGAAGAGCGCCGCTGGGTGGAGCAGGCCGAGGGCGCCTATGCACGCCTCGTCGCCGGTTGGAACCCACGAGGTCCGAAGAGGGTAGGCACGGATGCCGCAAACGAGGCGCGACGATAGAAGCTGCGCGGCAGGGCTCTCATCTCGGACCCTGCTCTTCGCCACGCGGTCGTCCGTGCGCGACAGGAGAATAGCGCAGATTTATCAAAAAGGCTCTTGTCGATCACATCAGTGGTCTTGGGCGCTGTACGGCCGGGTGAAGACTTTGCAGGTGGCCCGGAAAGCGTTTGACCTGCAGCGAAGCAATTGTCGTCATTACGCGCTCGACCCGGGCGCCCAGCTTGGCATAAGGGCTACGTGGCCTCAGGAAGCGTCGTCGCCAATGCAGACCATGGACGAATTCCCAGCCGATGCCGAGATGCCGGTCGACCGTGCCTGTCGCCGTCCGGTGATGCGATGCCCCCGAGCGGATGAGTTCGCCCCGGATGCTCCCGGTCACGACGCACGGGTTCGGGTTCCAAGGCGCTCAGTTTTGTTCGCGCCCAATCGGTGTAGGACGCGGCAGAAATACGAGCGTGACGAAATCGGAAAGAATGATCCTGAAGCGGCGATTCGGTAGAGCCGGGTCAAACTATCCGACGAAATAAACGATCACTGGATGGGCGGGGGAGCGTCGCAAACTGGAGGGCAAGAGCTCCCGGACGCAGCGTTAAGTTTGAATACCTCCGCGGACATGGTCGCGAGCTTATCGCGCAAATAAATCGAGCAGCCGAGCGCCGGCCGCACTCATGACCGGCTGGGCTCGGTTAATCCTGCATGCCGCGCCCATGAGGTTACTTGTCCGGAGTGCGTCGAGCACAACGAGGAGATGTAGTTCACGATCTTTGAAAAGCGTGGTCAACCATCCAAAGTGTGGATGCCTTTCATCGAAACAAACGATTTCATCAATGTTCTGGAATCCTGCATGGGCAGAAGCACCTGATGGACACCGATGCCCCCACTGCCTCATGGCGTGGCGAGCGTCTTAAGAAACCGCCCGAAAGGAGATTTTTCATGCGCTCTACCGGGCAGTGGAGTGCTGGGAAAGGGAGTTGCAACTGACCGGCCATGTCAAACTGTCCGACTTCTTCCGAGCCTATGGACAGACCGGGAGACGCGCACGTGTAGCGGCTCACATCGTCATACTGCACCTACGCCACACACCGGCCGGACCTGATCCGGCTTTATGAGCATTGGGCTTTGTCAGTTGCCCAAGCGTGATGGCTTTCGCGACGCGGCGCGCCTCAGGAACTGAGCCGCGTCCAGGTCGAAACGCGGGAAAGAAAGACAGGAAACAGAATGGCCGATCAATTCGCAACGGACGTCATTGCCCTGATCAAGAAACGCGCCGAGTCGGAGAGCGGTGAGGGAATGCCTGCGTCATTCGTCGGCGAGATAACAATCGCCACGGAACTGGACGCGCTCGGGTTCGATTCGCTGGGTTTGGCGGACGTCCTCTGGGATGTGGAGCAGGCCTACGGCATCAAGATCGACATGAACACGGCCGATGCCTGGTCCAATCTCAAGAATGTCGGCGACGTCGTGGAAGCCGTCCGCGGCTTGCTTGCGAAGGAGGCTTGAATGGACAGGCGCGTCGTTATCACCGGAGTGGGCGGCCTGTGCGGACTGGGCACCGAGGCCGCCTCTATGTGGAAAGAGATGCGCGAAGGCCGCTCCGCCATCGGCCCGATCGCCAATTCCGAGCTTCATGACCTGGAGGGCATGACCGGCGCTGAGATCAAGGCGCTGCCCCAGCACGACATCAACCGGGGGCATCTCATCTCCATGGACCGCTTCAGCTTGCTCGCCGTGCTTGCAGCGCGCGAAGCCATGCGGCAGGCCGGACTTTCCTGCGACGAGGGGAATGCCCATCGCTTCGGCGCGACAGTGGGCGTCGGATTTACCGGTTCGTACGCAACAGAACAAACTTACCGCTCACTGCTTTTGGGTAGCGCAATCCGTGCTGAACTCTTCACTGGAGTAAAGGTGATGCCCAGCGCCGCTTCCGTCCATCTTAGCTTGAGCCTCGGCTTGCGCGGGCCGGTCTTCGGGGTGACCTCCGCATGTGCCTCGGCCAACCATGCGATCGCCTCGGCGGTGGACCAGATCAAGCTGGGCCGGGCCGACGTAATGGTTTCCGGGGGCAGCGACGCACCCTTCGCATGGGGCGTGCTGAAAGCATGGGAAGCAATGCGCGTGCTTTCACCCGATACCTGCCGGCCCTTCTCCGCCGATAGGAAGGGCCTGGTGCTGGGCGAGGGTGCGGGCATGGCCGTGCTGGAAAGCTACGAGCATGCCACGAGGCGTGGTGCCACAATTCTTGCCGAGATCGCCGGCGTCGGCCTTTCCGCCGATGCCTTCCACATTGCCGCGCCATCTGTCGAGGGGCCAGCGTCGGCGATGCGCGCCTGCCTTGCCGATGCCGGGCTGAATGCCGAGGACGTCGACTACCTCAACGCGCACGGCACCGGTACCAAGAGCAATGATCAGACTGAAACGGCGGCGATCAAGCGTGTGTTTGGAAACCACGCTTATTCGATGTCCATCTCTTCCACCAAGTCCACGCACGCGCATTGCCTCGGCGCAGCGAGCGCGCTTGAAATGATCGCCTGCGTGATGGCAATCCAAGAGGACGTCGTGCCGCCGACCGCCAACTATCGCGAGCCAGATCCCGCTTGCGACCTCGACATCACACCCAATGTGCCGCGCGAGCGCAAGGTGCGCGTCGCCATGAGCAACGCCTTCGCCATGGGCGGTACGAACGCAGTTCTGGCATTCAGGCAGGTGTAGAAGCCATGCAAGACGCCTCATTTGAGGTCACCTGTCGTATCTAGCTGCTTGCCGGACCACTATGTAAAGCGAGCGCTATTGGCTGCCTCTGCGATGCGGGAATTGGCAGCGGACGTCTCTCGATCAAACAGGCATCTTGCTTGTAGAATTCTTTTAATCGTGAAGCGGCGCGAGTGCGCTATCCGTTGAGGTGAGCAAGGCCGGCGCCCTGGGTGAGCGCTGGTGTCGGGTGGTGGAAAGTACAGGGGGAGCTGTGTGGCCCCTCTTTCTCGGCCTCGACGATGTGCGAAGGAGCCTGCGCGGCGAACGGGCCAACGCCCCAGGCTCAGAACCTGGGCGAACCTAACTCCCGCCAAAGGACAGCCCAGAGCTGGATACACGAAAGAGATACTGAACCCGCGAATCAGATTCTGATCAATCGTCGTGTCTGAGCTCCACTCGGCTCTTACGGAGATAATCGCGCGGCCCGGCAACGGCCGCGCGTGCCGCGGGCGTGAGCTTTGCGCTTCGTCAGAAGTGCCTCGAGCGTGACGACGATAATTGACCAGCCATATGGAACGCATTCGCCCAGTTATCCAAAGCGTGGATACCTTTCATCTAAACAAAGGATTTTACCGTTTTTGCTGCAGGTCCCATAGAAGCGCTTCAAGTTGGAAAGATAGGTAGTTCCGATGGTTGCGTTGGATCTGAGGAGCATCATCTGGTGTGCGGGGCGTACAAAGTCAGTCGCATCTGCATTGCGGCTTGGTCTTTCGGCGGTCCCCACAAGTTACGCCCCGTTGGCGCGACGCCAATTATTTAATCAATGCTTGGACATTTATCTCAACCAGACAGCTACAAGGTGAGGTCTTCCATGCGTCCGAATGTCGAGTGGAAGTTGTGCTGGGAAAATGAGCTGCAACTGGCCGACCATGTCGAACTCTCCGACTTTTTTCGAAAGACCTATGGACGGACTGGCGCCTTCAACGCGGAGCCATTCGAAGGCGGCCGCAGTTGGGCCGGCGCGAGGCCGGAATTCCGCGCAATCGGCTACGACGCGCATGGGGTAGCGGCTCACATCGGCATGCTGCGGCGCTTCATCAAAGTTGGCGAGGTCGACTTGATCGTCGCTGAATTGGGCCTGTACGCGGTTCGTCCGGATCTTGAAGGGCTCGGAATCGGTTTTTCGATGCGCGTGGCGTACCCAGTGCTCCATCAGTTGGGTGTTCCATTCGCTTTCGGCACGGTTCGGCACGCGCTGCGAAACCATGTCGAAAGATTCTGCAGAGCCGGCCTCGCGAACATTGTGTCGGGCGTTCGCGTACGGTCGACCCGTCCAGATGTGCATCCCGACCTGCCGCCCACGCGCCTGGAAGACGTACTCGTGTTGGTTTCGCCGATCGGACGCTCGATGGACGAGTGGCCGTCTGGTACCCTGATCGACCGGAACGGTCCGGAACTATGAAGCCTCTGGACTACATATGCGAAGGGCAGAGTGACAATGCCGATCGCATTGCAGAGCGCAGCGTCTATCTGACGTTTGACGACGGTCCCAATTCATTTTTCACACCGCAGATACTCAATGTGCTGGCGCAACATCAGGTGCCGGCGACCTTCTTCGTTGTTGGGGCCTACGCGGCCGACGAGCCGGAACTCGTTCGCCGAATTATTACAGACGGCCACGGTATAGCCAACCACACGATGACTCATCCGGACCTAGCTAAATGCGGGTCCGTCGAAGTCGACTGCCAGATAGTTGAGGCAAACAGAGTCATAGGGATGGCTTGCCCGCAGGCCATGGTTCGGTACTTTCGTGCACCCTATGGCATCTGGACCGAAGAAGTAATCGCTGCATTAGCGGGTGAGGCATTGGCGCCCGTCCATTGGTCCATTGATCCACGCGACTGGTCTCGCCCCGGCGTTGACGCCATCGTCGACAGAGTGCTCGCCGATATCCGGCCGGGCGCAATCGTGCTGTTGCACGACGGGTGCGCTCCCGACGAATTGCAACCAGGCAATCAAGCCAGTCTGCGCGACCAGACGGTGACAGCGTTGTCACGCCTAATTCCAGAATTGCACGGCCGCGGATTTGTAATCCGATCACTTCCTCAACATCCCTGAACAAACAGAGATCCTATGGACCTTCTCACCACAGCCAGTACTGTTGCCGTTTCGTCTTATGCGGTGCTCTCGACTGTTTACAGAGGCATGCAAGCGGTCTACTCCCAACCGGAAAATGTTACGCCGCCGTCGGAAAGCTTGTTCGGATCCGACCGTTGGCCGAGCGTGGATGTCATTATCCCCTGCTACAATGAGGACCCGCGCACACTCGCGGCGTGTTTAGCTTCCATTGCAAATCAAGATTACTCCGGAACATTTCAGGTCTATCTGGTTGACGACGGTTCTGGAAATCGTAATGCCGTCATCCCGGTACATCACGCCTACGAGGGCGACCCGAGATTCAATTTCATTCTGCTCCGCGAAAATGTTGGCAAACGCAAGGCGCAGATCGCCGCCATCCGCCGCTCATCTGGAGATTTCGTGCTCAGCGTCGACTCTGACACGACACTTGCGTCCGACGTCATCACGAAGCTTGCAGTAAAAATGCGGGATTCCATGGTCGGAGCGGCCATGGGCCAGCTGACGGCATACAACCGCAGCGACACTTGGTTGACCCGATTGATCGATATGGAATACTGGCTGGCTTGCAATGAGGAGCGCGCGGCGCAAGGTCGCTTTGGTGCGGTCATGTGCTGCTGCGGCCCATGTGCAATGTACCGCCGGTCTTGTCTCCTTTCTCTGCTGGATCAATACGAGACGCAGCTGTTCAGGGGGAAACCAAGCGACTTCGGTGAAGACCGTCATCTTACGATCCTCATGCTGAAAGCAGGCTTTCGAACCGAGTACGTTCCAGGTGCCGTCGCGGCGACAGTCGTTCCGGACAAGATGGGACCTTATTTGCGCCAACAACTCCGCTGGGCACGAAGCACTTTCCGGGACACGATGCTTGCGCGAGGTCTACTGCGTGGCCTGGATCGCTATCTAACTTTGGATGTGATGGGAGAGAATCTCGGCCCATTGTTGCTCGGCATCGCGGTAGTAACGGCGCTCGGTGAGTTACTATTTTCACATACAGTAAATTGGTGGACGGTGCTGGCTATTGTCACGATGACCATAATCAGATCTACGGTGTTATCTTTCCGCACTCGGCAGCTTCGATTCATCGGCTATTCAATGCACGCGTTAATCAGGATATTCCTGTTGATCCCCTTGAAGGCTTACGCCCTGTGTACATTGAGCAATAGCGATTGGCTGTCGCGTAAAAGTGTTCCCCTGCCCAACAGCAGCACAAAGGAAATCACAAGCGCGATGCCGCTTGGCGGAGCAAATGCTGCGGGCAATTCTGGAATTGCGGAGTCACTTCATACTGCAGATCTTTCGCTCACAGCTAGTGAAGTCTGACGGCCTTGCAGCGCCGAGTGACCGAGTAAGTTGTGTCAGTCGACACGGGGTGAAGCTTGTCGAGTTACCTATGATCAGAACGGGGACTATGTGGAAGCGACACGTGGCATCTTGACGTTATTCTTTGGCGGAAGCGATACACACGTCGCTCCGGCCGCGACTTTCCAAAGGTGTCATCTCAAGGCGGTGGCCTGCTCTGAACCAGAATTCGCAAGTAAGCTGCCGGTGGCCAATCGGACTCATTCCGCTTGAGATAGACGCATGTCCAATGTAGCAATCGACCTTACCGGCGTAACCAAATTATTCGGAAACAAGCTCGTTGTGGACGGGCTGTCCTTCACCGTTGCATCGGGAGAGTGCTTCGGTCTGCTGGGGCCTAACGGCGCAGGCAAGAGCACGATTGCGCGTATGCTCCTCGGTATGACCCGGCCTGACGCGGGTGATATAACAGTCCTCGGTCTACCAGTGCCGGCACGCAGCCGCTTGGCCCGCAAGGGCATAGGCGTGGTCCCGCAGTTCGACAATCTCGACCTGGAATTTACGGTACGTGAGAACCTGTTGGTGTTCGGGCGCTACTTCGGCATGAGTACAAGAGAGATCAACGCCGTCATCCCACGGCTGCTCGAGTTCGCTCGCCTTGAGAGCAAGGCGGATTCACGTGTCGGCCTGCTATCCGGCGGGATGAAGCGGCGCCTGACGCTGGCACGTGCTCTGATCAACGACCCCCAGTTGCTTGTGATGGATGAGCCCACGACCGGCCTCGACCCGCATGCCCGCCATCTGATCTGGGAGCGACTTCGTTTCCTGCTGGCGAGCGGAAAAACGATCATTTTGACCACCCATTTCATGGAAGAGGCTGAGCGGCTTTGTGATCGGCTGTGTGTTCTCGAGCGGGGACGCAAGATCGCCGAGGGCAGTCCTCATGCGCTGATCGACGAGTACATTGGGTGCAACGTGATCGAGATCTTCGGCGGTAATCCACAGGAGCTGATTTCGCTGATCAGACCGTACGTTCAGCGTGTCGAGGTAAGCGGCGAGACGCTCTTTTGCTATGCGCCTGAGCCGGAGGATGTGCGCATCCAGCTTCGCGGTCGAGCGGGTCTGCGTATTCTAGAGCGTCCACCCAGTCTGGAGGACGTTTTCTTGCGGTTAACCGGACGTGAGATGGAGAAGTGAGCAATGGGTGAACGTTTTGCGGCCGCTCTACCCGCCAACGCCTGGAACTGGATGGCGGTGTGGCGCCGCAATCATCTGGCATGGAAGAAGGTGGCATTTGCTTCAATGCTCGGCACCCTTGCTGATCCGATGATTTACCTTTTCGGGCTCGGCACTGGCCTTGGACTGTTGGTAGGCCGCATCGAAGGTGCATCCTACATCGCCTTTCTGGCAGCCGGCATGGTTGCGACGAGCGCGATGACAGCATCAACCTTCGAAACAATTTACGCGGTTTTCGGTCGAATGCGCGATCAGGGCACTTGGGAAGCAATCCTGCACACACAACTTACCCTCGGCGACATCGTTCTCGGTGAATTGACCTGGGCAGCCACAAAGGCTTTTCTGGCCGGTACGACAATTGCGATTGTTGCGGCCGCGCTAGGTTATGCCGCGTGGACGTCGGTTCTCTACGTGCTACCGGTCGTCGCTCTCACCGGATTCGCCTTTGCGAGCCTGGCCATGCTCGTCATCGCGCTCGCGCCCAGTTATCACTATTTTATTTTCTATCAGACGCTTGTCATCACACCCATGCTGTTCCTTTCGGGCGCGGTTTTTCCAGTCGGCCAATTGCCAGGAGTGTTTCAGCAGATTGCGGCCTTCTCGCCCCTGGCGAATTCTATCGAGCTAATCCGTCCGGTGATGCTCGGCCGCCTGGGCGACAATGTAGGGCTGCATATAGGCGCACTTTGCATGTTCGCTGTATTGCCTTTTTTTCTGTCGGCTGGACTGTTTCATCGACGACTAATGCGTTGACGCTTGCTTACACCCATTAACCAGAAGGAGGTCCGCAATGCCGGATGCAAACTGCCCACAGCGGCCCGGAGGCATGCGTATGCTAGGAATCGCGAGTGGTACAACGCCGAAGCCGGGCGCCACCCAGCCGCTGCAGGCACCCGCCCAGCTTCGCGACCACACCTCGAAGAACAGGCTGGATGGTGAGGCGCGGACCCACCCGGAGCGTTCAATCGATAGCAGCCAAGCTTCTTGTGCGCGTCCACAGACCGTCGCGGCCATTATTTAGTTGGATACACATGCAATGACCCACAACGAAGCAACTCCTGAGCCTTTTGTGATCCTTGCTATGCCAAGGACCGGAACACACTATTTAGAAGAATTGCTAAACGAGCATCCGACCGTTTTGAGTAACGGTGAGTTGCTAAACGAATATGATCCCAATTGGCCCAGCACTGATCGCCTGCTAGGCACGGATCGCGAGCTTCTTGAGCTTGCCTATGTGCGCTGCCCTATGCGCGACTACAAGAATGTGACGCATCTTGGATGCAAGATCAATGAACCTCAGTTTCGCGAGCGTCCCGCATTCTTTGCGGAACTGGCTCGTTGGCCAGCACTCAAGGTCATCCTTGTTGTTCGCCGAAACGTATTGGAATCGCTCCGATCCTTTGTGCAGGCCAGGGAAAGCGGTCACTGGCTGAAGTTCAGCTGGGACAACGATACCGCTCGGCCACCGAGCGTCAGGTTGTCAATCGCCGACTGTGAGGCTTATTTCAAAGCCGCCGACGATTTTCACGCTCGCGTTATGGACTCCTTCACGTCGACCAACCTGCTTGTAATGGAATACGAGAGCCTACTTCACGAACCTGCCCAATGCCTGGGAGCGGTTTGGGATTTCCTGGGCGTTCCAGCGCTTGAGCCATCAGATAACGCCATCCTGCAGCGCCAGGAAACGCGACCGCTGGATCAAACGGTGGAGAACTTTGACGAGTTGCGGATTCACTTCGCACGGGGACCTTATTCAAGATTTTTTGACCTCGGAGATTCAATGCGCTCCTACGCTTAATCGCTTGTACCGCGTGCTCTGATGGGCGTGTAGGATATCCTGCAGTTTGCGCGCATTCCGTCGCAAAACTGACAAACCAAAGTCACCAAGACGACAGAGATATCGGCCGGCAGTCGATCTGCGGCAGACATCAAAGACACGGCCGCAAGGCGACCTGGTCAATTCCCTCTCTGGCGAAGCACTTCTTCAGACGCGATCTTTGGCGAGCCTTGAGTGCAAATTCCGGCAAAGGTGGAGGGTTCCAGTGCGCAACCCGCACCAATCTCGCTGGACGGGACAGGCCTCCAGTTGGCACGGCGCTTGCTCCGAGATGACAGCAGCGCTCGACCGGAGCGCAGCATGGGAGAAGGAGGAGCCCCCACCCCGATCCGGTCAGGGAGAGAGAAACGGTGTTGGTTCCAAGAGTCCCCCGCGCGATCGCAGCGCCCCGCAAGCCCCATTTTGCCCGGACCTACGTGCAGGTGCTTGCCGCCATAGTCCTGGGAGCCGCAATTGGCTACCTCTATCCGGAAACCGGCCAGAGCCTGAAGCCGCTCGGCGATGCCTTCATCAAAGTCGTCAAGATGATTATCGCACCTGTCATCTTCCTGACAATTGCGACCGGCATTGCCGGCATGAGCGATCTGCAGAAGGTCGGCCGAGTTGCCGCCAAGGCGATGGTTTATTTCCTCACCTTCTCGACACTTGCACTCGTTGTCGGACTGATTGTCGCGAATATCGTTCAACCTGGCGCCGGCCTCAACATCGATCCGGCCTCGCTCGATGTCCAAGCCGTTAAGGGCTATGTGGCCACGGCTCACGAGCAGTCCGTGACCAGCTTCCTGATGAACATCATCCCGTCAACGATTGCCAGTGCCTTCGCGGAAGGCGACATCCTGCAAGTCCTGTTCTTCTCGGTCCTGTTCGGCATTGCTTTGGCGATGACCGGAGAGACGAGCAGGCCGGTCGTTACCTTTCTCCAGGCGCTTACCGCCCCCATTTTTAAGCTCGTCGGCATTCTGATGAAGGCTGCACCCATCGGCGCCTTCGGCGCAATGGCCTTTACGATCGGCAAATACGGAATCGGTTCGGTGGCCAACCTCGCGATACTGGTCGCGACGTTCTATCTTACCGCCTTCCTCTTCGTGTTCGGGGTTCTCGGCGCGGTCTGCCGCTACAACGGCTTCTCGATCTTTTCTCTCGTCCGCTACATCAAGGACGAGCTGCTGCTTGTCCTGGCAACGTCCTCCTCGGAGGCCGCGCTGCCCTCGCTAATGGAGAAGATGGAGAAGGCCGGCGCCGCCCGTTCGGTCGTAAGTCTCGTCATCCCTACTGGATACTCATTCAATCTGGACGGTACCAATATCTACATGACGATCGCCGCCCTCTTCATCGCCCAGGCGACGAACACAGATTTGTCAATTGCCGATCAGATCCTCCTGCTGCTAATTGCGATGCTTTCCTCGAAGGGTGCGGCAGGCGTCACCGGCGCCGGCTTCATCACATTGGCCGCTACTCTCTCTGTCGTGCCGAGTGTTCCCGTTGCCGGAATGGCTCTAATTCTTGGCGTGGACCGCTTCATGTCGGAATGCCGCGCGCTGACGAATTTAGTCGGTAATGCGGTGGCATCGCTCGTTGTCGCTCGCTGGGAAGGCGAATTGGACCAGTCACGGATGGAAACCGCTTTCCGCGGTTAGGGTTACATCAAACTGGCTCCCCGCAAGCAAGATCGCAACAGCGCGACGTGTAAGTAGCGGCCTTGACACAACAGTCGAATTGCCAGCCTCCAAAGAGCGCTGGAAATAGAGTACTAACGCAGTGAGTAATACAACACCATGAAGCCCCTAAGCAAACGAACGGTTCACGGAGACTCATCTGGGTGCGCATGGAGCGCTGTTCGTCGAATGCGCTATCCGCGGGGTGGGGGAACTATTTCAGCTTGCCGCCCCAAGCCGTCGCGGGAGCGCACCGGATGATGGAGGACCGGCCGATCAGAATCGCTAGGGGAAAGCGCGTCACAATAGCCGATCTCGCCCGCGAAGCCGGAGTCAGCGTAGCAACAGTCGATCGGGTTCTGAACGTCCGCCTTCCGGTGCGAGAGGAGACCGCCCAGCGGGTCCATGCGGCCGCGCACGCGATCGGCTATCATGCTGCCGGTCTCATCAAACAGCGCTTGCAGCAGCACCTGCCGCACTACAAGCTGGGCTTCATCTTGAGAAAACCTACCCACGATTTCTACCAAGATTTCGCTCGCAAGATCGAAGAGTCGGTCAGTATGGCTAAATCCTTCCACGGCCTTCCGATCATCGAGTTCGCGCAGTCACATTTGCCGCGTGACCTGCTCCCGCTTCTTAAGGACCTTGGGAGCCGCTGCCAGGCGATCGCCATGGTGGCGGCCGATCACCCGAAAATCACAGCATCAGTCGAGGAGCTCAAGGCGAAAGGTATCCCGGTATTTTCGCTGCTATCCGACTTCGCCGATGGCGTGCGCGAGGGCTACATCGGCCTCAACAACAGCAAGGT
>NZ_RZQI01000351.1:0-5758 GCF_003998335.1 Mesorhizobium sp. M7A.F.Ca.CA.002.05.1.1
TCGCCATCCCGCTGGTGCTGGCTGCGACCTTCGCCATCATGTACGAACTCGGCATCGACATCCTTGCCGACGTCGGTAACCTTGAAGCCCTTGGCCATGACGACGCCCAACTGCACGCTGTCGTGACCGTTGAAGCGGTATTTGCGCTGGAACGGATCTTCCAGCCCCGAGGTCACCGTGGCGATGTCGCCCAGCCTTGTGACCTGGCCGCCGGCGCGCAGGCGCAGGTTCCGGATATCCTCGACCTTGCCGACATCGCCCTCGACGGAGATGCGTACCGAGTTGGTGCCGGTATCGACGGAGCCGGCCGGGTCGACATTGTTCTGTCCCTTGATCGCATTCTGCAGATCGGTCAGCGTCAGGCCGCGTTCGGCCAGGGCCTTGGACGAGACGTCGACATAGAGCTTTTCCGGCTGGTCGCCGATGATGACGGCCTTCTCGACGCCGGGCGTCGTCAAAAGCATGTCGCGCGCCTGGATGGCGAACTTCTTCAGTTCGGGATAGCTGAAGCCGTCGCCGCTGATCGAATGCAAGGTGATGAAGGTGTCGCCGAACTCGTCGTTGAAATACGGGCCGAGCAGGCCCTGCGGCAGGTCGCCCTGGATATCGCCCACCTTCTTGCGCACCTGGTAGAACGCGTCGGTCACCTCGGCGGTGTTGGTGTCGCCCTTGATCTGCACGGTGATGATGGCGCTGCCGGCGCGGGTGAAGGAGCGCACGAAATCGAGATGCGGCGTTTCCTGCAGCTTGCGTTCGATCTTGTTGACGACCTGGTCTTCCATCTCCTTGATCGAGGAGCCCGGCCAGATCGCCTGGACGACCATGATCCGGAAGGTGAAATCGGGATCTTCCTTCTGGCCCATACGCATCAGGCCGAGCGCGCCGGAAATGATGATCAGGCCGAACAGGAACCGCGCAATGGCGGGATGGCCGATTGCCCAGCGCGACAGGTTGAAGGGCCGCTTCTCTTCCGTGGAATTGGTCATCGACGCTGGTCCATCTATCTAGCGCAACAAAATCGAGGGTTCATAGTGGCTTCCGGGCGGCAAGGCTCTCCGAGCGGAGAAGCACTCATCGCGGTGGGACGCGAGATCGATGTGGGGGTTACATCAATCGAGCGTCTCGGTCGGGCGCCTGCCGCCCGGAAACCAACGACTGCGGGAACGCGCAGCCGGTTGTCTGTCGTCAGCGCACCTGCTTGGCGTCGCCGTCTGCCGCGGATGCCGATTGCAGCGCCGCATCACCAGCGAGCTTCACCTTCAGGTTTTCGGTCATGAATTGCGTGCCGGCGGCGACCACGACATCGCCGGGTTTCAAACCCTCTGCGACACGCACGCCATCGGCGGCGAACTCGGCAACCTTGATCGGACGGGCATGAACGGTGTCGGCGCCACGATCGACGGTCCAGACGATCGATTGGGTGCCTTGCTCGGCCAATGCGCTCAGCGGGATCGAGACCAGCTGCCGCTCATTGGCCGCCGAGGCTTCGATGCTGGCGGTCATGCCGAGCAGCACACGCGGATCGTTTGGCAGGCTGACGCGGACGGCAAAGGTGCGTGACTGCGGATCGGCGCTACCGGCGACTTCGCGGACCTTGCCATCGAGCGCCAGCGCATCGTCGGACCAGAAGCCCGCCTTGACTGCCTTGCCCGGCCTGAATTCGGCGATTTCCATTTCGGGGACGGCGATCAGCACTTCCTTCTCGCCGTCGACGGCGACAGTGACAACCGGCGTACCGGAACCGACGACCTGACCGACGTCGGCACTGACCGTGGTGACGATGCCATCCCTGTCGGCCTTGAGATCGGTATAGCCGACCTGGTTCTTCGCCTGTGCAAGTGTCGAAAGGGCGGAATCACGCGTGGCGACCGCTTGGTCATAGGTCAAGGTCGCCTGTTCGAGCTGTGATTTCGGGGCAAAATTCTTGGCAAAAAGCTGCTCGGCTCGCTTGCGGGCAAGCTCCACAGTCTCGACCTGCCGCTCGGCGGCATCGAGCGCTGCCTGCGCGCTCTTGACCGAGAGGTCGTAGTCAATGGGATCGATGCGGGCGAGCACATCGCCCGCGGCCACATGCTGGCCGATATCGACGAGGCGCTCGGTGATCTTGCCATTGACGCGGAACGCCAGAGCGCTCTCGGTGCGGGCTCGCACCGAGCCGGAATAGGAGAGCGTGCGGGTGTCGTGCACCTTCGCGATCTCGACAACCTTGACGGGACGGATGATATCCTTGACTTCGGCTTTTTCCTGGCTGCAGCCGGCAAGCCCGAGAGTGGCGACGATCAGGCCGGCAACTGGCAGCTTGCGAAGGATGGAATTGGACAAAGACATCTTGGTACTCCGACTGGAGATGAATGGTCGACAACCGGCTGGCGGGGGCTATTACTTCAGAGCTCTGATCGCATAGTCGATCAGATCGTCGGGCATCGCCCGGTTGGTCTTGGCAAGGCACTGCGCAACCATTTGCGGATGGCACAGGATGACCGTTGCGGCACCGAAGCAGCGCGACGCGGTCACCGGGTCCTGTTGTCTGAACTCACCGGCCTCGATGCCGTCGCGGATCACCTCCGCAAACAGGTCGTGAATGCTGTCGACATGCTTGTCGATCACACTCCAGTCCCGTTCGAGGGCGACGATGACCATCTCGTGGACCTTCTGGTCGTCGAGCATGACCTCCATCGTCATCTTGTATTGCGCATGCACGTAACGCCGAAGCCGCTCCTCGGCGCTGATCGGCAGGCGCGAAATCTCGTAGGCCATCTTGTAGCTGGCGCCGAGCATACGGCCGCAGACGGCCTGGTGGATTTCGACCTTGGAGGCGAAGAAACGGTAGATGTTGGCGGGCGACATGCCGAGCTCACGCGCGATGTCGGCGACATTGGTCTTGCCGTAGCCATAGTGCCGGAACAGGCGCTCGGCGCAATCGAGAATGCGCGTTACATTTTCCTGTCGGGCGGCTTCGGCGACTATGGTGGCGGCTTCGGACATGATCCTCTATCGATTTACGAGTGATGAATTTCGATTTTCGTCACTCGTAAATTGAAAAGAGCGACCTGTCAATGCGGATTCGGTGTACACGTACGAATGATGACAGATGGTGACAGGGAACCGACGAAAGTCGCGGAGGCTTTGCCCAATCGCAAAGGTCGTAACTGGAGGAGAGCAGCGACGAGGCTTAAGTCCCCCTCGCCATCTCGCGCAACCGGAATTTCTGGATCTTGCCGGTCGAGGTCTTCGGGATTTCGGCGAAGATGACCGCCTTCGGCACCTTGAACCGGGCAAGCAGCGCGCGGCAATGATCGATGATCTCGGCTTCGGTCGCGGCCTTGCCGGGCTTCAGCTCGACATAGGCAACAGGCACCTCGCCCCATTTGTCGTCGGGCCTGGCGACGACGCCGCAAGAGGCAACCGACGGGTGCTTGTAGAGCGCGTCCTCGACCTCGATAGAGGAAATGTTCTCGCCACCGGAGATGATGATGTCCTTGGAGCGGTCCTTGAGCTGGATGTAGCCATCGGGGTGCATGACGCCGAGATCGCCGGAGTGGAACCAGCCGCCGGCGAAGGCCTCGTCGCTCGCCTTGCGGTTCTTCAAATAGCCTTTCATGACGATGTTGCCGCGGAACATGACCTCGCCGATGGTCTCACCATCGGCCGGTGTGGTCCGCATCGTCTCGGGGTCCATGACGGTCAGGCCTTCGAGCGCCGCATAGCGCACGCCCTGCCGCGCCTTCCTGGCACTGCGCTCGCCCTTTTCGAGATCATCCCAAGCGCCATGCCATTCGTTGACGACCGCCGGACCATAGGTCTCGGTCAGGCCGTAGAGGTGGGTGACGGCAAAGCCGGCATCGGCCATCCCCGACAGCACCGCTTCCGGTGGCGGAGCTGCCGCGGTGTTGAAGGTGACAGTCTGCGGGAATTCGCGCTTGTCCTCCTCCCTGGCATTGATCAGCACCGACATGACGACCGGGGCGCCGCACAGATGGGTGACGCCGTGATCGGCAATCGCATCGTAGATCGGCTTCGGCCGCACCCAGCGCAGGCAGACATGGGTGCCGGCCTGGACAGCGAGCGTCCAGGGAAAGCACCAGCCATTGCAGTGGAACATCGGCAGCGTCCAGAGATAGACGGCGTGCTTGGCCATGCCCGCATGAATGGTGTTGGTGTAGGCCATCAGCGCGGCACCGCGATGGTGGTAGACGACGCCCTTCGGATTGCCTGTCGTTCCGGAAGTGTAGTTGAGCGAGATGGCGTCCCACTCATCGTCGGGCATCGACCAAGCGAAATCCTCGGCGCCGCCTGCAACAAACGCCTCATAGTCCAGCGTGCCAACCCGCTCGCCCTTCGGATACGGCGCGTCGTCGGCGTATTCGGGATCATCATAGTCGATGACCAGCGGCTTGACCTTGGCCAGTTCCAGGGCCTGCCTGACAACGCCGGAGAATTCGCGGTCGACGATCAGCACCTTGGTCTCGGCATGATCGAGCTGGAAGGCGATGACCGCGGCATCGAGGCGGGTGTTGAGCGAATGCAGCACCGCCTTGGTCATCGGCACGCCGAAATGCGCCTCCAGCATCGGCGGCGTGTTTGACAGCATGACGGTGACGGTGTCGCCCTTGCCGATGCCGCGCCTGTCGAGCGCCGAGGCAAGCTTCAGCGACCGCTGCCAGAAGGTGCGATAGTCGATACGCTGGTGGCCATGAATGATGGCGAGATGGTCGGGATAGGTCTTGGCCGCGCGCTCAAGATAGGTGAGCGGTGTCAGCGGTTGATGGTTGGCCGCGTTCTTGTCGAGATCCTGTTCGTAAGGACTGCCCATCCCATGCTCCCCGATTTCTTTCAGACGTTCTAGTCATAGGCTCGGTCCGCGTCACCACAAACGATGCCACGACAGAGCGCATTCGGCGCAATGATGAACCAGATTCAGCGTAAGCGGGAGTATCGCATACCTCTGCCCAGTTTGACTTTTGTCGAGAGCCGTGAATAATGTCAGCCGAGGAGACGGCATGGCGATCCGACCGGCAGAACAACTCATCCACAAGGCCGCCTGGCTCTACTATGCCCATGGCCTGCGGCAGGACCAGGTGGCGAGCCAGCTTAACATTTCCCGTGCCTCGGTCGCCATGTATCTGCGCAAGGCGCGCGAGACCGGCATCGTCAACATCTCGACTTCGACCCAGCTTTTCACCGACGACGTGCTGGCGCGCAAGCTCGAGGATGCGTTGAGCCTCGACGCCGTCTGGATCGCACCGGAGAATGATCATATTGCCGACCCGTCGACGGAAATCGCCGTGCTGGCGGCAAGCGTCTTTCTCGAACTGGTCAAGAAGGGCGACCGCATCGGCGTCGCCTGGGGCCGCACCGTCTATATGATCGCCGACGTGATGTCCTATGCCGATCTGCAGGATGTCACAGTGGTGCAGCTCTGCGGCAATCTCGGCGCACCCTATTCCTATCGCCCCGACCAATGCACCATGGAGATCGCCCGGCGGCTCAACGCCAAGGGGCTCAATTTCTACGCGCCGCTGGTGCTGTCGACGGAAGAACTCGCGCGGGCGCTGCGTGCCGAGCCGGTGATCCGGGAACAATTGTCGGGTGTCAGCGAATGCGACCTGGCGTTATACTCGGTCGGCGCGGTCGACGCCGACAGCCATCTGGTCAAATGCGGCGCGCTGACGCCAAGAGAAATGGCGGATCTGCGCAGCCAAGGCGCTGCCGGCGTGATTGCCGGGCAGATCATAGACGCCGAAGGCAAGGTGCTCGG
>NZ_RZQI01000352.1:0-5754 GCF_003998335.1 Mesorhizobium sp. M7A.F.Ca.CA.002.05.1.1
TCCAACTGGTGGCCGTCGTCATCGACCTCGCCATCATCGCCTTCTTCATCGCGACGCCGGTTCTTCAGGACAAGCCGTCCTTCCTCTGGCTCGACTATTCGGCGGCCGCGCTTGTCGCCGCGGATCTGGTCGCCCGGCTGCTTGCCTCCAAAAACATGCTGCGGCTGATGAAGCAGCCGACGTCGTGGGTCGATGTCTTCATCCTTTTGACGCTGCTGATGCCGACGGCGTTCGCCAATCTCGCCTTCCTGCGCATCCTGCGGCTGTGGTCGCTGTCGCGCAGCGGTTCGCTCTGGCGGCATCTGGAGATGCGCGGCCTGAGGCCGTGGCGCGAGGCCAGCCACGCGGTCATCAACCTTTTGACCTTCCTGTTCGTCATCACCGGCTTCGTCTACACGTTCTTCTTCCGCACTGGCGCCGGTCTGGAAAACTATGTCGACGCGCTTTATTTCACCGTCGCCACGGTGACGACGACCGGCTTCGGCGACATCGTGCTGCCGGGCATAGCCGGCAAGCTGACCGCAATCGTCACCATGATCATCGGCATATCGCTGTTTGTCAGACTGGCTCAGGCGATCTTCCGGCCAGCCAAGGTTTTGTTTCCCTGTCCGCAGTGCGGCTTGCGGCGGCACGAGCCGGACGCCGTGCATTGCAAAGCCTGCGGTCATCTTCTCAACATACCCGACGAAGGGAACTGACGGCCGGCGTACTACGACGCCGCCACTTCGGCCGGCTTTATAGCCCTGCGCTGAAGATTGAGCAGATTGCCCATCAGGATCAGCAGCGCGCCGCCGGCGGTGAAGGCATCGATCTGCTCGCTATAGAGCAGCCAGCCAATCAGCGCCGATAGCGGCACGCGCAGAAAATCCATCGGCGAGACGATGGTCGCATCGGCATAGCCAAGCGCGCGGGCCATACAGAAATGCGACGACATGCCGGTGAAAGCGATCAGCACGATCCACGGCCATAGCTCCAGTGGCGGATTGCGCCACGTATAGAGCGCCGGGATGAGACCGACCATCGACTGGATAATCAGCATCCAGCAGATGATGCGCACGACGCTGTCAGTCCGGGTCAGCGATTTGATCGTGACCACCGAGATGCCGAAGCAGGCCGCGGCACCCAGCACGACGAGATGTCCAGGGTCGACCGAGCCGACACCGGGGCGCACGATGATCACCACGCCGATCAGCCCCAGCCCGATCGCTGCCAGCTTGGGCCGGTTCAGCCTTTCGCCCAGAAAAATCACCGCCAGGATAGCTGTCCAGATCGGCGTGGTGAATTCGATCGAGATCAGCACCGCCAGCGGGATCAAAGTGAGGGCGTAGAGCCAGGCCGCCTGGCCCGTGTAATGGATGACGTTGCGGGCGATATGGGCAATGGGGCGCTGCGTGCGCATGGCTCGAAAACCGCCACTCATCATCACCAGCGGCAGAAGGATGAAGAAGCCGATCACAGAGCGCAACTCAAGCACCTGGAAGACGTTGAGCTCCGCTGTCGTGGCTCGGCCGGCGACCGTCATCCCAAGGAAGGAAGCGATCGACAGTGCCATCCAGAACGCGGCCTTGGGGATCGAGGGGGTGGGTGCCATTCGCGCTATGTCGCAGGCGAGGGCTTCTGCCGCAATCGCTACACAAGGCATTCTTCTGGGCCAGTCGCGACTGGCTGGATGTTGTAAAACAGTCGTGTGGCGGGCGGAACCTGAAACCGCAAGTGGCGTTGAGTTCCGGTGGTCAGCCGTGCTCGCGGACCGTCCCGCCTTTTTCAAGATCGACAAGGAGAGCTTCAATGAGATCCTTCGCGCAATTCGCGCTTACCGGCGGCTTATTGGTTGCGGCAGGTGCGGCACATGCCGACGAGGCCCAATTTCTCCAGGCGTTCAAGGGCAATTTCGCCGGCAAGGGTATCGTCAAGGTCACCACCGATGCGCCGACCGTGAACGTGTCCTGCACGTTCAGCTCGAACGCGACATCGACCTCCCTGTCGCTCGACGGCAATTGCCGGGGACTTGTCGTGGTCACGCGCGCCATCAGCGCGGACCTGAAGGCCAGCGGTGCCAAATACAGCGGCACCTATGTCGGCTCTCGCACGGGACCGGCGCAGCTTAACGGCAGCCGTTCGGGCAACGCGATCAACCTGGGCATTCGCTGGGCCAAGGAGGTCAATGGCGACCGAAGGGCGCAGATGAAGGTCGAGAAACGCGGCGAGAACGGCATGCGGCTGACCGTCATCGACACCGACCCGAAAACCGGCAAGAGCGTGGTGACGAGCAGGATTGATCTGCAGCGCACCTAATCCTCCAGCGGCTCCGGCGGATGGGCGTCGCGGCCCTTGCCGAATGTGTAGCCGGTTTCCACCGCTTTGCGGCCGAACTTGTCGCGCAGGGCGTCAATGGCGCCTTCGGCCATGGCGCGCTTGCGCGATTGGATGTCGACCAGATCGGGCGGGTCGGCCTTGTCGTCGTCCGAGAGGTCGCTGACACCGATGCCGAGCAGCCGATACTTCGTGCCGTCGGTTTCCTTGCGCAGAAGCTCCACCCCGGTCTGAAAGATGCGGTCGGCGAGCCGGGTCGGATCGCCGAGCTGGCGATTGCGCGTGCGCAGCTTGAAATCCTGGGTCTTCAGCTTCAAGACCACGGTGCGCCCGGCAATGCCTGACTTTTTCAGCCGTGCCGAGACCTTTTCCGAAAGGCCCCTGAGAACCGCGACCAGTTCCTCCAGCGACGCGATATCGGTGTCGAAGGTGGTTTCGGCCGATACGCTCTTGGCATCCTGGTCGGGATCGACGCGGCGGACGTCCTCGCCGCGCGAAAGGTGGTAGAGCCGGTCGCCCATCGTGCCGTAGCGGCGCATCAGGTCGCCGCGATCCATCTGCTGCAACTGGCCGATGGTGCGGATGCCGTCACGCTCCAGCGTGGCGTTGAATGCCTTTCCGACACCCCAGATCATGGTCACCGGCTGCGCCGAGAGGAAGCCGACTGCCTCGGCCTCGCCGATGACCGAGAAACCGCGCGGCTTGCGAAAGTCAGACGCAATCTTGGCGAGGAACTTGCAATAGGACAGGCCGGCCGAAACGGTGATGCCGATCTCCTTCTCGACGGCCTGCGCGAAGCGCGCCAGCACCACAGCGGGCGGCAGGCCGTGCAGCCGTTCGGTGCCGGCGAGGTCGAGAAACGCCTCGTCGATCGACAGCGGCTCGACCAGCGGTGTCAGCGCTTGCATCATGGCGCGCACTTCGCGGCCGACGCGCACGTATTTTTCCATGTTGGGGCTGATGACCACCGCCTCCGGGCAGGCTTCGAGCGCCTTGAACATCGGCATGGCCGAGCGCACGCCTTGGATGCGGGCGATATAGCATGCGGTGGAGACGACGCCGCGCTTGCCGCCGCCGATGATCAGCGGCTTGTCCTTGAGCGCCGGATTGTCGCGCTTTTCGATCGCCGCATAGAAGGCGTCGCAATCGATATGGGCCAGATGCAGCCGGTAAAGCTCTGGATGGCGCGCAAGCCGCGGGCTGCCGCAGCGCTCGCAGCGGCGCGCCTGGCTGCGCTGAAACGTCAGGCAGTCGCGGCAAAAACCGTGATCGGGATTGTTGACAGGGGCCGCCATCGCTGCGAACATAAAGAGAACAGATGCAATGGTACGACAGTGCAAGGCCAGCGACAAGGCTGGCCTGGGGAGAACGCATGAGCACGACCATAGCGCCACTTGCACCCGAGCTTTGGGCTGAATTCGAGGACCTCTTCGGCAAGCAAGGCGCCTGCTACGGCTGTTGGTGCACGCATTTCCGGCTGGCGCCGGCGGTGCGGCGCGAGAGCAGCCGGGAACGCAACAAGGACCACATCAAGGCGCGTATCGAGGCCGGCCCGCCGCCCGGACTGCTGGCATTCGAAGATGGCCAGGCGGTCGGCTGGATGCAGATCGGACCGCGCGCCGACGTACCCGAATGGAACAATCAGGGCAGGGGCTCGGCACCGGTCGATCCTGCCGACGCCGCGGATCCGGCCGTCTGGGCGATCTCCTGCTTCTTCATCCGCGCCAAGGCGCGCGGCAGGGGCATCACGCATCGCCTCGTCGAAGGCGGCATAAATTTCGCCCGCCAGAATGGAGCCCGGCTGCTCGAGGCGTGCCCGATGGACCTGTCTCGCGATTCGCGCTCGATCGGCCTGTTCGTCGGCTCGTCGCGGATCTTCGAGAAGGCGGGTTTCGAGCGGCTGGTGGAACGCAAGGCCGGCCGCCCGCTGATGCGGCTGGTGCTTTGATGAGGTCCGCTCGTGGCTTGTTGATCTCACCTTGCGGTTGCAGCAGTAATTTCATACCAGACGGACGTCCCTTCTAAAGCGCATGCGCTTTGGGGTTTTGTTTATGCATGTCGTTCTCCCAAACCAGGACCCACTTTGGGCGACATGCATTAGGTCAAACGGAGAATTCGCGTGAACCGTGCCCTGCCATTCGTTTTCCTCCTTGCGTTGAGCGCGCCTGCGTTCGGTCAGACCGTCGATAGTCAGGGTGCGAAGCAATTATCCGACGACTTGTCCCGCTATGTCGGCAAGCAGGCCATCGACAAAGGCATTTTGAAGGTTTCGCTTGAAGGTGGCGCCTACAGGATCCTGTTCGATTTCAAGGCACTTGCGGCATCGTTTCCGGACCAGAAACTGCTGAAGTTCGACTTCGCGCCCTATGCCCTGATGGTCAAGCCGCGCAGCGACGGGTCCTGGGATGTCTCCATGGATTTCTCCCAAACTGCCTCCTTCGAGTTCAACGGACCCGAAGGGCTGCAAAGCACTCAGTTTTCGATCAAGGACGGCAAGGGTTCGGGCGTCTACGATCCAAATCTGGCGGCCTTCACCAGCGGCACCAGCTCGATGGCCGGCATGACGATGGCATCGAAGGATGCCAAGCAGCACATGGAAGCCAGCACGGGCGCCGGCATCGCGACCGTTGCCGCGACCAAGTCGGCGACCGGGGGCGTCGATTTCACAACCTCGCAAAAGGTGTCGAGCTTTGTCGAAGCGATCGATTTCGACGATCCGGAGAGCGGGTTGAAATTCCCGGTCACCGTCAGGTCGCCGGAACTGTCGGTCGAAGCCAGCGGCAAGGGCGTGCGGACCAAGCCATTGCTCGACCTCCTGGCATTTGCGGTGGCCAACGAGGACGAGGCGACGCTGAAGGCCAACCAGGCGCAGCTCAAATCGCTTCTGCTCGCCGCCTTGCCGCTTTGGCAGCGTATCGACGGGACCTACGGTTTTAAGGATTTCGCGGTGGAAAGCCCGGTCGGCAATTTCGGCGCCACCCAGCTCAGCACCGTGTTCGGCACCGATGGCGTGGCCCAGAACGGCACGATCACGTACGGCATCAAGGCATCGGGGCTGACCGTGCCGACCCAGCTTCTGCCGAGCTGGAGCGTGGGGTTGTTGCCCACCGATGTCGATTTGAACTTTGGCGGCGCCAATATCGATCTCGACAGCATGGCGAAGAAGGCGATCGAAGCTTTTGATCTCAATAAGAATCCGCCGCTGCCGGCCGAATTCGGCGAGCAGCTTAAAGTCGACTTCATGGCCAAGATGCCGAAGGTCGTGCTTGGCCACAGCACCGTGAAGAACAAGGACACGGAGATCGCGCTGGAAGGCGAGATGACATTCCCAGGCGAAAAGCCCGAAGGAAGCGTAACCGTCGATGTCGCCGGCTTCGACAAGCTTGTCGAAGGCCTGCAGGAAGCGGCAAAGTCGGAACCGGAGGTTGGCCAATACGTGCC
>NZ_RZQI01000353.1:0-5725 GCF_003998335.1 Mesorhizobium sp. M7A.F.Ca.CA.002.05.1.1
CTGCCCGAGATCATCGATCAAGGCGTGACCGGTTTCATCGCTGACACGCTGGATGGAGCGGTCGCCGCGGTGCCTGCTTTGCTGCAGCTCGACAGGCGCAAGGTGAGGGCCGTTTTTGAAAAGCGTTTTTCCGCTCGAAGAATGGCCGGCGACTATCTGGCCGCCTATGCGGGCCTGATCGGCGTCCCGAGCGCGGCGAAGGCGTCTTGAGCAGCGACGTGCTCGAGCCACGGCAACGAAACAACAGGGATCTTTGACGAATGGCCCAACTCGATGAGCGCCAGCTCGATCCTGCGGTTGCGCTTGCATCGCTCGACGCCACCGCACCTCGCGAGCCGCATCGGCTGTTTGCGCTCAAACAGGGCGATTGCTTCGCGGTTGCCGACGCCTATGGCGACATACGTGGAGCCGGCGACGGTTTCTTTCGCGACGACACACGGGTTCTTTCCGAGTTCCGGCTGACCGTCGGCGGCAGGCAGACATCGCTGCTCGGCGCCTCGCTCAGCCAGGACAATGTGCTGTTCACCACCAATTTGACCAATCTGCCGATACAGAGCGCCGGCGGACGCGACATCCCGCAGGGAGCCATCCACATCGAACGCGTCAGGCTGCTCTGGCAGGACAGGCTGTTCGAACGCATCACGCTTTCCAATTACAGCCGGGAACATTCGACGATCAACGTTTCCCTGCACTATTCCGCCGATTTCCGCGACATGTTCGAAGTGCGTGGCTCGACACGGCTGAAGCGCGGGCTGGCCCATGCCGCCGAAACAGACGCGACGTCGGTCCTGCTGCGCTATGACGGGCTCGATGGCCTGGCCCGCCTCTCTGCGATATCGTTCTCGCAGGCGCCGGACCAACTGACAGCCAACCGTGCCGATTTCCTGATCGCCGTGACCAAGCGCAGCAGGAAGGTGCTCTATGTCGAGGTCGGTCCCGAGGTGGCCGACAAGCCCGACCGCGACCGGTTCCGCGCCGCTGCCGCACGCGCCCGCTTTGGCATGCGGGCCAAACGTCGCCATGGCGCGACGGTGCGCAGCTCGGGCCGTGTCTTCAACGATTGGGTCGAGCGCGCCCGCGCCGATGTCGCGCTGCTGACCACCGAACTGGCGACCGGCCCCTATCCCTATGCCGGCATCCCCTGGTTCTCGACGGCGTTCGGTCGTGACGGCGTCATCTCGGCGCTGCAGATGCTGTGGCTCAATCCCGGGCTGGCGCGGGGCGTGTTGGCCTTTCTGGCCCAGCATCAGGCGACCGAGACATCGCCGTTCAGCGATTCGCAGCCGGGCAAGATCATGCACGAGACCCGCAAAGGCGAAATGGTGGCGCTGCGGGAGCTTCCCTTCGGCCGCTACTACGGTGGCGTCGATACGACACCGCTCTACATCTATCTTGCTTGCGCCTACGCCGATCGTACCGGTGACATGGCATTCATCGACGGCCTGTGGCCTTCGCTGTGCGCGGCGGCCGAATGGACGGAGGAGGCGGGCCGGGAGACCGGATTCGTGACTTACCAGCGAGCGGCCGAGTCCGGCCTCGCAAACCAGGGATGGAAGGACAGTTTCGATTCGGTCTTCCATGCCGATGGCCGCATTCCCAAGGGCCCGATAGCCCTGGTCGAAGTGCAGGGCTATGTCTTTGCCGCCTTCCGCGGGCTGGCCAAGCTTGCCCGCCGCCGTGGCGAGGACGACAAAGCCGATCACTGGGAGGACCGCGCCGAGGCGATGCGGGTGGCGGTGGAACGCGATTTCTGGCTTGACGATCTCGGCTTCTATGCCCTTGCGATCGACGGTGCCGGCGAGCCCTGCAAGGTGCGGACCTCGAATGCCGGGCATCTGCTCTTTGTCGGATTGCCTGAGCCGGCGCGGGCCCAGATGGTCGCCGACCAGCTGCTTTCCGCCTCCTTCCATTCCGGCTGGGGGCTGAGGACGCTTGCCGACGATGCGGTGTTCTTTAACCCGATGTCGTACCACAATGGCTCGATCTGGCCGCACGACACCGCCATATGCGGTGCCGGCCTGGCGCATTATGGCGAGCGTGAAAGCGTGGTTCGCCTGATGAGCGGCACATTCGAATCCGCGGTCCATTTCAACATGCGGCTGCCCGAACTGTTCTGCGGGTTTACACGCGCGCCGGGCGAAGCACCCATCGCCTATCCCGTCGCTTGCCTGCCGCAAGCGTGGTCGGCGGGATCCGCCTTCATGCTGATGCAGGCCTGCCTTGGCCTGGAGATCGACGGCTGGGATGGCGAAATCCGCGTCACCCGCCCGAGACTGCCGATCGGCATCGACACGCTGACACTGCGGCACCTGGGCGTCGGCGACCGGGTCGTCGATCTCACCTTCCAGCGCGTCGGTGACCGGGTCGTCGCTTTCCTTGCCGACCGCCATGAAGGGCTGGTGCCGCTCATCGTAAGGACATGATCCGAACAAAATTGGCGGAACCGATCCGAGCTTTGTGCGTTGCAAAAATACAGGTCCGAACGCTGACCACGTGGTCGGCGGACCGTTTCAAATGGAAAACACGAACAAACGGTCGCCGACGGCCGGGGTGAGTTGACATTCAATGACAAACTACGGTGCGGACCTGCTCTGGGTTCTGATCTTCGCGAGCCTCGGTTTTTCCGCTCTTGCCGTTTTCCTCTCCATATCGCGGCACCGTCGCCGTCATCCACCCGCGGTCGCACATACGGCAGGCGAAGATGTGGCCGCGGAAGCCGCGCGCAAGGTGATACGGGAGTTCGAAAAGAATGGCCAATCGGCCGATGCCGCGCTGGTGACCTGGTCGCCCGAAACATTGCGCAAGATCCTGGCCGACGATCTGCCCGATGCGCAGGTCATCGTGGTGTCCAATCGCGAACCGTACATCCACAATGTGAAGGGCGACGGCGTCGAGTTGCTCGTCCCGGCCAGCGGACTGGTGTCGGCGCTCGAGCCCATTACCCGCGCCTGTGCCGGCACCTGGATCGCCTATGGCGGCGGAACGGCGGACCGCCTCACCGTCGACGACCACGATCGTGTGCAGGTGCCGCCTGGCAACCCGTCCTACACGTTGCGCCGGGTCTGGCTGACGGAGGAAGAGCATCAGGGCTATTATCTCGGTTTCGCCAATGAGGGCCTTTGGCCACTTTGCCATATCGCCTTCACCCGGCCGATTTTTCGCGCCTCCGACTGGGCTGCCTATGAAGCCGTCAACCGGAAGTTTGCCGATACGGTGGTTGCCGAGGCCCGCAACGAGCGGCCGATCGTGCTGGTCCAGGACTACCATTTCGCGCTGCTGCCGCGCATGATCCGCGAGCGCCTGCCGGAGGCGATCGTCATCACTTTCTGGCACATCCCGTGGCCGAATTCGGAAGTGTACAGCATCTGTCCTTGGCGCGAACGCATCCTCGAGGGGCTGCTCGGCAGTTCGATCATCGGCTTCCACACCCAGTTCCACGCCAACAATTTCACCGAAAGCGTCGATCGCTTCCTGGAAAGCCGCATCGAGCGGGCCGATGCGGCCATCTCCTACGGCGGACGGACCACATTGGTGCACGCCTATCCCATCTCGATAGAATGGCCGGCGGACCTGCTGGCGAAACTTCCCGATGTCGACGATTGCCGCGCTCGCATGCGCGAGAGGTTCGGTCTCAAAGCGGATGTGAAGCTGGCCGTCGGGGTCGAGCGCCTCGATTACACCAAGGGCATTCTTGATCGGTTTCACGCTTTGAACGAATTGTTCAAGCGACAGCCTGAATGGATCGGAAAACTTGTCTTCCTGCAGGTCGCGGCACCCAGCCGCGGCACGCTGCCGGCCTACAAATTGCTCCATGACGAGTGCCACCGTTATGCCGAAGAGCTCAACCGGCGTTATGGCAGCGAGGGCTACAGGCCGGTGATCATGGTGGCCGAACATCACTCGCAGGAACAGGTTTACGAGATCTATCGGGCCGCCGACATATGCATGGTCACCAGCCTGCATGACGGCATGAACCTCGTCGCAAAGGAATTCGTCGCCGCGCGCGACGACGAGCAGGGTGTTTTGATGCTCAGCACATTCGCCGGCGCCTCGCGCGAATTGCTGGAGGCGCTGATCGTCAACCCTTACGATGCCGCCATGATGAGCGGAGCGCTGTTGCAGGCATTGACCATGGCGCCCGAAGAACAGCGCGAGCGCATGCGACCCATGCGCGAGACGATCCGCAACAACAACGTCTATCGCTGGGCCGGCAGCATGCTTCTGGATGCGGCGCGTTTGCGTAAGCGCGGAGACCTCGATCGGGTAACCGGTGCCGCCGGCGACCCGCCGCCCAGCGTCGACAATGTCGTCTCCATCTTTGAGCGCAGACGGATGGCGATGTCATGAGCGATACGCTGCAGAAGATGATCGGCGAGACCCTGCAAAAGCCGCAGGCCGTCATGGAGAAACCGCAGCCTGTGCTGGCCGGCGAATGGGCATTGTTCCTCGACATCGACGGCACGTTGCTGGAACATGCCGAGCACCCGGACGCAGTCTCGGTCAGCGACGAGCTTCGCTCCTTGCTGCAAGGCCTGGACCGCAAGCTGAACGGGGCATTGGCGTTCATCACGGGCCGGTCCGTTGCGGCCGTCGACCATCTGTTTCAGCCTTTGAAACTGCGAGCCGCCGGGCTCTATGGCCTGGAACATCGGCTCCTGCCGGACGACGACGTCGAAATCGCGGACGAGCCGGCGGATATCGCAGCCCTTGCCGACGAGATCGAGGCCGAGCTCGGTCGTGGGGCGTATATCGAGCGCAAGGGACGGGTGCTGGCCATCCACACGCGCGCCGCCCCGCATCTGCTTCCGCGCGCGACGCAGCTTGTCGAGCAGGCGCTGGCCGGTTTGCCAAAGGGCTACCGGGTGGTTGCCGGCAACGCCGGCGTGGAATTGCTGCCGCTGGAGGCGGCCAAGGGTGCCGCGATTCGGCGTTTCATGGAGATTGCGCCATTCGCAGGTCGCCGCCCGGTCTTCCTGGGCGACGACACGTCGGACGAAAACGGCTTCGAAACGATCAATGATGCCGGCGGCATATCGATACGGGTCAAACCACCGGCGCAAACCACCGCGCAGTACGGGCTGGCCGGCGTTGCCGAGACGCTGGCCTGGCTGAGAGGTCAACTCTAGGTGCAGCCGACGCAACCGTGATCGCGCCTCCTGGAAAGGACAAGGAAAGGAACGGTTTCGATGGGACGCTTTGCACAATTGGTTCGAGAGATCACCCCGAACTGGCTTCACGCTCGCTCCTCCCGCCATGAGATCGCCGACGTTTCACCGTCCGACGCGGACTACAGCTGGCAAGAGGCGATCGACAACAAGATGTATGGGGCGGATACATCTGACTATTCCCATGTGCCGGAAAAGCCTGTTTCGGCAAAACCGGCAGGCGACAGGCCCGCGGACGAGAACGACCGCGTTCCAAAGAAGGCCAATTAAGGTCCCGTCGGAGCCCGATAGTCGCTGTTCCTATGCCGCAAATCTCAGGCCGCCATCGCAGGTCAGCACCTGGCCGGTCATGAAGCCGCTGGAGACGAGGAAGGCGATTGCGTCGGCCACGTCTTCGGCCCGACCGACGCGGCCGACCGGGGTCTTGCCGGCATAGTCGGCAAAGATCGTTTGCCTCTGCTCTTCGGCCAGAAAATCCCACCAGGGCGTGTCGATGACGCCCGGCGCCACGACATTGACGCGCAGCGGCTTCAGTTCCAGGGCCAGGATCGGCACCACAG
>NZ_RZQI01000354.1:0-5722 GCF_003998335.1 Mesorhizobium sp. M7A.F.Ca.CA.002.05.1.1
CTCGAAGGCGCGTGATCTGCAGGCACAGCGCCTCGTTGCCGGCAAGATCCAGACCTTGCTGCTCGACGAGACGCCGGCGATCATCAGCTACTTCTCGCAATACAGCCGGATCGTCAGCTCGAAGGTCGAGGGCGTCCGCTTCACCGCGATCTCGCATCTGCTGCTCGATCGCGTTTCCTTCGTCCAGGCATGATCGCGACATGCTGACCGGTCGCATTCTGTCAGCGCGTCTGGGCACACTTGTCCTCACGCTGTGGCTGGTCAGCATCCTGGTGTTCTTCGCCGGGCAGGTCCTGCCCGGCGATGTCGGCCGTGTGATGCTCGGGCCTTTTGCCGATGCGCAGGCGGTGGCGGAACTGAACAAGCGGCTGGGCGCCGATCAGCCGGTTCTCGTCCAGTACTGGCTCTGGTTCAGCAAGGCCGTCACCGGTGACTTCGGCACCTCGCTGTCGATGCGCGGGCCGGTGGCGCCCTTCGTGCTGGAAAGCCTCAAGCGCTCCGCCGCCCTTGCCGGCATTATTCTGATTTTTCTCATTCCGCTGGGCGTTGGTGCCGGCGTCGTTGCCGGTCTCAATGCGGGCCGCTTGATCGACCGGCTGATCGTGATGGCAGGCGTCTCCTTCGGCATTGTGCCTGATTTCGTTTCTGGCCTGATGCTGCTCATCGTTTTCGGCCTGTGGCTGAACTGGTTCCCGATCTCCGGTGTTGCGCCCGATGGCGCGGGCTTCTGGACGCATGGCTATTATCTGATCCTGCCGGCGCTGCCGCTGGTGCTGAACCTTGCCGGCTACATCGCCCGGATGACGCGGGCAGGGGTGATCGAGGCAATGGCCGCCGATTATACGCGCACCGCCGTCCTGAAAGGGCTCGAGCGGCGCGAGATCATCTTTCGGCACGTGCTGCGCAACGCGCTGACGCCGACCATCGCGGTGCTGGCGACGCAGACCGGCTACATGCTTGGCGGGCTGGTGGTGATCGAGGCGCTGTTCGGCATCCAGGGGCTTGGCAATCTGGTTCTGAATGCGGCCAAGGCACGCGATTTCCCGATGCTCGAGGCCGGCGTGCTGGTGATGGCGGCAATCTTCGTGCTGTCGGCGGCGGCCGGCGACCTCGTACTGGCGCTGCTCGATCCGCGGCAACGCCGCCGGACCTCGCCATGACAGATCTGGCGGAGTTTCCCGCACCACCGCGCTCCGTGGCCGGCTTTCCGGCAGTGCGCCGGATCCGCAGTGCTTTCGCCGGATTGCCGCCGTCGGTCGTGGTCGGATCGCTGCTGCTTCTGTTCTGGGTCGTGTGCGCCATAGCAGGCAACCTCTTCGTTCCCTACGATCCCTATGCCGAGGATTTCCTGGCGATGCTGACGCCGCCCGACGCGCTGCACTGGTTCGGGACCGATCAGCTCGGCCGCGACGTGCTGTCCCGCATAGTCGTCGGATCGCGCGACATCCTGCTGGTTGCGCCGCTGGCGACGCTGGCCGGTGTCGCCGCCGGCAGCATCATCGGGTTGGTGCTCGGCTATTTCGACGGCCTGGTCGATGCCATCGGCGCGCGGCTGCTCGATACGCTGATGGCGTTTCCGTTCATCGTTCTCGTCACCATGACGCTGGTGGCCATCGGCCCGTCCAATGTAACGGTCATCCTGGTGATCGGCATCGCCTACGCGCCGCTGGTGGCGCGCACCGTCCGCGCCGCCGTGCGCGAGCAGAAGGAGCGCGACTATGTCAGCGCTGCGCGGCTTGGCGGCGAGGGCCCGCTCGCCATCATGTTTCTGGAGATACTGCCCAACATCAGGGAAACGATCTTGATCGAGCTGGTCACAAGGCTGGGCTACGCGTTCTTTTCGATCGCGACGCTGAGCTTTCTCGGCCTCGGCATCCAGCCGCCATCGGCCGACTGGGGACTGGCTGTCGCCGACGGCTATGGCTTCCTGACCGGCGGCAAATGGTGGGTCGTCGTCTTCAATTCCGCGGCAATCGTCTCACTGGTCATGGCGACCAACCTGATCGCGCAAGGCATCGGCGCGTTTGAAAATAGCGATGCATGAGCCTGGATTGGGCGCGTCGAAAAATCTCTTTTGCATTGAAGCCTGACGCGCATCCTTATATCGCATGGCTATGAAGAAAATCGGTTTCCTGTCGTTCGGGCACTGGACGCCCTCGTCGCAATCGCAAGTGCGCTCGGCATCGGACGCGCTTTTGCAATCCATCGAGCTGGCGATCGCCGCCGAGCAACTGGGGGCGGATGGGGCCTATTTCCGCGTGCATCATTTCGCCCGCCAGCTCGCTTCGCCGTTCCCGCTGCTGGCGGCAGTCGGAGCCAAGACCAGCCGCATCGAGATCGGCACCGCCGTCATCGACATGCGCTACGAGAACCCGCTCTACATGGCCGAGGACGCCGGTGCTGCCGACATCATCGCCGGCGGCCGCCTGCAGCTCGGCATCAGCCGCGGCTCGCCCGAGCAGGTGATCGATGGCTGGCGCCATTTCGGCTATGCGCCGCCGGAAGGCCAGAGCGACGCCGACATGGCGCGGCATCATGCCGAGGTCTTCCTCGAGACGCTGCGGGGCGAGGGGTTCGCCCAGCCCAATCCACGTCCAATGTTCCCCAATCCGCCCGGCCTCTTGCGCCTCGAGCCGCATTCGGAGGGTTTACGCGAGCGGATCTGGTGGGGTGCTGCCACCAACGCCACGTCGGAATGGGCGGCCAAGCTCGGCATGAACCTGCAGAGCTCGACGCTCAAATTCGACGAGAGCGGCAAGCCGTTCCACATCCAGCAGGCCGAGCAGATCCGCATCTACCGCGAAGCCTGGAAAGCGGCCGGTCACAAGCGCGAGCCGCGCGTCTCGGTCAGCCGCAGCATCTTCGCGCTGGTCGACGATCGCGACCGTGCCTATTTCGGCCGCGGCAATGAGGGCCGCGACCAGATCGGCTTCATCGAGGAGAACACCAAGGCGATCTTCGGGCGCAGCTATGCGGCCGAGCCGGATGTGCTGATCAAGGAATTGGCGCAGGACGAGGCAATCGCCGAGGCCGACACGCTGCTGCTCACCGTTCCGAACCAGCTCGGCGTCGACTACAATGCGCATGTCATCGAGGCGATCCTGACCCATGTCGCGCCGGCGCTGGGCTGGCGCTGACGCCAGATAGATCGAAGCGGAGTGCTCCAAGGGAGGGACACCATGCCAAAGAAGGCCTTGATCGCTTGGGGCGGCTGGGAGGGCCACACGCCGGAGCAGAGCGCGAAGGTCGTTCGCACCTTGCTTGAGCGAAACGGCTTCGACGTCACGCTGGGTGAGGGCACGGCGATGTTCGCTGATCCGGAGCTTGCTTCCTTCGATCTCATCGTGCCCGTCATCACGATGTCGACGATCGAAAAGGCCGAGCTGCAGAACCTGATGCATGCGGTTCGCGGGGGGAGCGGACTCGGCGGCTTCCACGGCACGATGGGCGACAGTTTCCGCAATGAGCCCGACTATCAGTTCATGACCGGCGGCCAATGGGTGGCGCATCCCGGCAACATCATCGACTATACTGTCGCGATCACCAGGCCGGACGAGCCGATCACATCGGGCATCAGCGATTTCGCCTACCGGTCGGAGCAGTATTACATGCATGTCGACCCGAGCAACGAAGTGCTGGCGACCACCACCTTCACCGACGCGCATTTTCCTGGGATAGGCGGCGTCGTCATGCCGGTCGTCTGGAAACGGCGCTATGGGGCGGGGAAGGTTTTCTACAGTTCCCTTGGTCACACTGCGGATGAGTTCGCGGTGCCGGAAATGGCGCTGATGGTGGAGCGGGGTTTGCTTTGGGCGGCTCGGGGGTAGCAGCAGGCGAAGTTCGTGAAAATCTGGTGGAATTCACAGGACATCTACGGAGATATCCAGTGAACGATTTCAGTTGGTCCGCTTCCGAAAAGAAGCTCGCCCGCCACGCCTTCGATAAGGCTCTTGAGGCGGCCCTCGCAAAGACGATGGCCGAATTCAAGAGCAAGGCCAGTGCGGTGACGGTTCCCTCCCAGATGTGGGAGCTGGAAGCCTATTTGCGTGAACAGCGGCGGGATATCGATCGGACGTTCGACTACCGCTATTCGCAGCTCCTTTATGTCTTCGCTCATCTCATCCGAGCAGGCTACCTCGATGAAAAGCTGCTTGCCGGTCTGGCGCAAGACAAATTGGACGCCATTCGGCGGGACCTTGCCTTTGCGGCGGGACGCCCGGCCAGCGGATGACGACGGGAGGGAGTGCGGCCGTCCCAATCCCTGCCATGCTGGAAAAGCGGCCGTTGTCGTACTACCATCCCGTCACATGGCGAGGGGGATGAGATGGACCATCAGCGTACTGTTTTTCTGATCGGCGCAGGTTCCGTTGGTGACGACGAGCAAGCTGTGTTCACGCTGCACGTGAACGGCGCTGCCTGCAATTTGAAATGCAGTTATCGGGACAAGGTGATCGAGGCAGAAGAGGAAGACTTTTTCGAGGCTCTGTTCCAAATCCGTCAGGCACTCGAAGTCGATGGCCTGCTACCCTTCTGTTACGGAGCAAGCGCCAATGTTTATCCGGAAAATACCGTGATGGAGAAAAGTCGCGGATTGATAGCCTGCAAGGTGAAGACGGGGCGATTTCCGCAAGAGAGCGATCTGGTCGACATATTTGATGATGGCGTCGACGTGGTTCCGGTTTTCGTCCATATGCAGCAGGAATTTTGGGAAGAATGGCTGACTTCGCTGCCTTCCTAGCGGCTGGCGTTCATCCAATCCCTCCGGTTACCAGATAGGCGCCGGCGCTGCGCCCATCCTCCAGCCGCACAATAGCCGTCACGATCGAGCCATACGAGCCACGCCAGACGCTGTGGAACCGCTGGTGCTCTGCGGCCGGAACCAATGCCTGTCCACAGGAGCGCGCTCCGCTTCGCTGCATCGCGACAGGCTCGCCGTTGACATGCACCTTGACACTGGCGTTTTCCGCCTCGGCGTCGATCGGCAGTTCGAGCGTGATGGTGATCTCGTCCTGATCGCCCGTCGTGCGCGTCTCGGCGGCAAGCGCGATGACGAGCGGAGGTGCCTTGCCGTCACCGGTTTGCGTGGGCCGGCGGGAAAATACATCTTCAGTCAGTTCCGGCGTGCGTGGGGGCAGGGTGCGGCGCCGGGTCGACTGTTCGAAATCGCCGGCCATGCGCAACAACCTGACATCATCATAGGCCTTGCCGGCGAAAGTCAGGCCGACCGGCATGCCGATATCGGCCATGGTTCCCATCGGCACGGTGACGGTGGGGATGCCGAAATGGCGCCAGACCAGATTGCCGTTGGCGACCCAGGTGCCATTGCGCCAGGCAAGGGCGGCGGACGCCTCGTCGATGTCTGCATCGGCCGGTCCGACATCGGCGGCCGCGGGCAGCACCACGGCGTCGATGCCATGGGCGTCCAGCCAGTCCTCGAAATCGATCCGCCTTGTCGCTTCGAGGCCCTTCAGGCCTTCTTCAATCGTCGGGATTTCCGTGACGGGCGTGACGCCGGACCGCGCCCGCTCGACATATTCCCTCAGGTCGAAGCCGCCCTCATAGCGGTCGGGCAGCGTGCCCGGCGGCTGCGGGAAGATCTTTGGGCCGTCGACCGAGACGAGATCGGGCAAAGACGGGTCGGCATTGGCGCGCAAAAAGTCGTCCCAGCCCCAGATGCAGAGATCCCAGAGTTCGCGCTCGGCGAACTCTTGGGGCATCAGCC
>NZ_RZQI01000355.1:0-5722 GCF_003998335.1 Mesorhizobium sp. M7A.F.Ca.CA.002.05.1.1
ATCCCGGCCTCAGCCGGGGCCTTGGCATGGAAACCGAGCAGGGCTTGATGGAAGCGGTGGTCAGTGGCCAGACCTGGCAGTCCGTCGGCAAGATCGACAGGCAGACGAAGCTGGCGATCATCCCGGCGGTGCTGCGCGGTCATTTCTCGCATACCAGCGAACTTCTCTCCTCGGCCGGCATGCGACGCTTCATCGAGAACGCCAAGGAGACGTTCGAATACATCGTCGTCGATCTGCCGCCGCTCGGACCGGTGGTCGACGCCAAGGCCTTCGCGCCGTTGGTCGACGGTTTTGTACTGGTCACCGAGTGGGGGCGCACCCCACGCGCGATGGTCAGGTCGATGCTGGAATCCGAACCCTATGTCGCCAACAAGATCGTCGGCGCGGTGCTGAACAAGGTCGATTTGAAGAAACTGGCCAAATACGGATCGTTCGGCGGGTCGGAAAAATTCTTTGATAAATATTCGAGCTACTATCTGGAAAAGTCGGAAGTGCGCGGCAAGGCGCCGGTGTGACGTCGACCGTTGCGCGAGTGGACCCTCTCTGAAGTGTATCGATCTTCAGGTCAGCACACCTGAATATCGATGCGCGTCAGGAGAAGATCAGCCTGCCTTGCTTGTCGGCGATCCTGACGGCGGTCAGGCGTCCGCTCTGGAAGGCGGCTGTGTCGATGCCGAGCCGGCGCCCTTCGAGCTTCGGGACGTCCACCGGAGTATGCCCGTGCACCACCCAGCGGTCGAGCAGGTGCGTTGCCTCGAAGAAGTCCGAACGGATGTTGGCCAGGTCGTGGTCGGTTTGCGCCGCAAGGTCGACGCCGGGCCTGATGCCGGCGTGGACGAACACGAACTTCCGCGAACGGACCATGATCGGCAGCCCGCGCAGGAAGCTGACGTGATCGTCTGGAATGATCTCCCTTATGCGTCGGTCGATCTGCGCGCTGCTCCCGTAGAGGCTGGCGAGGCGCGCCGGATCGATGCCATAGGAAAACAGGGTTTGCAGGCCGCCCGTCGCCAGCCAGGGCTTGCGGGACAGATTTCCGTCGAGATAGTTCAGCATCGCCACTTCGTGGTTGCCGGCAAGACAAATGCGCTGAAACCCTTTCGGCGGCGGCGCCACGAGGTGATCCAGCACCCGGGCCGACTGAAGCCCCCGGTCGATGTAGTCGCCAAGCATGACGATGATCTTGCGGCTCTGGAAGCGCAGCGAATCGAGCAGGATCTTCTGCTCCAGGGCACGGAGTTCCTTGTAGCAGCCATGCACGTCACCGATCGCATAGACGACGGCGTCCTGCATGTCGATATCGAGGCGCGCACGCGCCGCGATCCGGGGTTTTCGCTGGAACAGGGTCACGTGCGGGGCGTCTCGAGGCAAGCTCTCATACGGAAGGCATAAGTGCCTGTTATCATGCCCGAAACGGAGAATTCCGCAATCGTGGAAAATGCAGCCCCGCCGGGTCGGGACCGCAAATGCATGTTGCTCAGAAATGAGCTCGGTTTTGGGAGAACGATCTGTGGAAACAAAGGCCTGAAGCGGGCCTGAATCCGCTCAGGCGCGACATGCTTTAGGTCGGCAGCCGGCCCGGTCTGCCGGATCGTCGTCAGGCTGCCTTGAGCCGATAGCGGAAAACGGTGTGGTCGAGCAGCAGCCGGATGCGTGGTTCGGCCTCGATCGCCACCAGCCAGCTTGCCGCGATCATCGTCGCGCCGACGACCGCCATCGAGAACAGATGTGGCAGACCGGCGCGAACCAGGATGCCGAGCAGGGCCGCGCCGACGACATCGTGCAGCAGGTAGAGCGGGTAGGTCATCAGCCCGATCCGGCGCCAGCCGCTCCAAGAGAGGTTGAGCCGCAGAGACCATGCCATCAGCGCGATGCCAATGAGGAAGATGAGGATCGGCGGCGCGAACGGCATATCCCGCCCGACCTTCAGGATATGAACGTCGACCGAACTGGCGATCTGCAGCACACCACCGGCCAGGAACAGGGCGCAGAAGGCAAGTCGGGCGCCTGTCACCGCCTTGAAGCGCATCAGCCACAGCATGACGCCGGTGGCGAAGAAAACGCCGTGATGCACCAGCAGCAGGTCGAGTGTGCGTGTTTCGGCAAGATCGGCCCAGCCGAGCGGGTAGTAGAGGCACCAGAACAACGTGCTGACCAAGCCGATGGCGACGGCCACAATCTCCATCAGATGGAAGCGGCCAAAGCTGAGCAGGATCCAGACGATGGCATAGAAGGCGATCTCGATGCCCAGCGTCCAGTAGACGCTGTCCACCCAAGGCGCGTACGGAACGAACAGGCCGGTGCGTAGGAGCCTGATGACGGCATCGGTCGGCCAACTGAGGCCGACAAGCAGCAGCACCACCGCGGTGACCGGGGCGCAGATCCAAACCGCCGGCGCCAGCCGTTTCACCCTTGCTTCGAAAAACTGCAGGGGTGTCGACCTTTCGGCGCTGAAGGCGATGACGAAACCGCTGATGACGAAGAAGATCTGGACGCCGACCCAGCCGGATTCGACCCAGGCGCCTATTGCCGGCTGCGGGGGAACGCCGCCCGTGGCGCGCGCCGAAACACCGTCCGGATACGCCCACACCCAGAAGCCATAGTGGTAGACCATGACCATGACGGCGGCGAGAAAGCGCAGGATGTCTACGCCACCAAATGTAATCTTCTGCTGAGCCATGCGACCTTTGTCGATGTCCCCCCGCGAACGACTTTAGGGTGCATTGCTGCGTCGCACAATAAAAGTATTGCTTGCCGATCGAAAAGGTCGTCCGCGGCCCACCCTTCAGTGGCTCAAAGTCCGATTCCGCGTTCCTTCAGGGCCTTGGTGATCTCGTCGAGGACGACCGGATCGTCGATCGTCGCCGGCATGGTCCATTCTTCCTTGTCGGCGATCTTCTGCATGGTGCCGCGCAGGATCTTGCCCGAACGCGTCTTGGGCAGGCGCTTGATCGTCACCACCGTCTTGAAGGCGGCGACCGGGCCAATGCGTTCGCGCACCAGACCGACCACCTCGTTCTCGATAGAGCCGATATCGCGGGTCACACCCGCATTCAACACCACGAAGCCCAGCGGAACCTGGCCTTTCATGGCGTCGGCAATGCCGATCACCGCGCATTCGGCGACATCGGGATGGGCCGAAAGCACCTCTTCCATGGCGCCGGTCGACAGCCGGTGGCCGGCGACGTTGATGATGTCATCGGTGCGAGCCATGACGTAGAGATAGCCGTCCTCGTCGACCATGCCGGCATCCGCCGTCTTGTAGAAGCCGGGGAACTCGTCGAGATAGGCCTGGCGGAACCGTTGATCGGCATTCCACAGCGTCGGCAGGCAGCCGGCCGGCAGCGGCAGTTTGATCACCACATTGCCCAGCGTGCCCCGCTGCACCTCATGGCCAGCATCGTCGAGCACGCGGATGTCGTAGCCGGGCATCGGCACGCCGGGCGAGCCGTATTTCACCGGCAGCAGGCCAAGGCCGGCGGGATTGATCGTCATCGGCGAGCCGGTCTCGGTCTGCCACCAATGGTCGACCACAGGCACATTCAGCTTCTGCTCCGCCCATTTGATGGTTTCCGGGTCGGCGCGCTCGCCGGCAAGAAACAGCGTGCGGAACTTCGAGAGGTCGTATTTCGCAATGAACTCGCCCTTCGGGTCCTGCCCCTTGATGGCGCGGAACGCGGTCGGTGCGGTGAAAAGGGCTACGACACCATGCTCCGCTATCACCCGCCAGTAGGTGCCGGCATCGGGCGTGCCCACAGGCTTGCCTTCGAACAGGATGCTTGTGCAGCCATGCAGCAGCGGTCCGTAGACGATGTAGGAATGGCCGACCACCCAGCCGACATCGGACGCCGCCCAGAACACCTCGCCCGGCTTGACGCCGAACTCGTTTTCCATCGTCCATTTCAGCGCGACCATATGGCCGCCATTGTCGCGCACGATGCCCTTGGGCTGGCCGGTCGTGCCCGATGTGTAGATGATGTAGAGCGGATCGGTGGCCAGCACCGGCACGCAATCGACATTGGCGCCCGCTGCCCGTTCGCGGGCGACGGCATCGGCGTAGTCGATGTCGAAATGCTCCTTCAGCTCGCAGCGCAATTGGTCGCGCTGCAGGATCAGGCAGGCGTCCGGCTTGTGGCGGGAAATCTCTATCGCCTTGTCGAGCAACGGCTTGTAGGCGACGACGCGGCCTGGCTCCAGGCCGCAGGATGCCGAAATGATCAGCTTCGGCCTGGCGTCGTCGATGCGGGTGGCAAGCTCATGCGAGGCAAAGCCGCCGAAGACCACCGAATGCACGGCGCCGATGCGGGCACAGGCCAGCATGGCGATGGCCGCCTCGGCCACCATCGGCATGTAGATGATGACGCGGTCACCCTTACGAATACCACGGTTCTTCAGCACCGAGGTGAGTGCAACCACCTCGCGCTTCAACTCGGCATAGGTGAACTTCCTGATCGTTCCTGTGATCGCGCTGTCATGGATCAGCGCGATCTGGTCGGCGCGCCCGCCCGCGACATGGCGGTCGATGGCGTTGTAGCAGGTGTTGCAGGTGGCGCCGGTGAACCAGCGGCCATAGACGCCAGCCGTGGCGTCGAACACCTTGTCCCAGGGCGAATACCAGTCGATGGCGCCGGCTGCGTCCGCCCAGAAGCGTTCCGGGTCGCGTTTCCAGCCTTCATAGACCTCGTGATAGCGTGAAGCCATCCATACCTCCCCAGGAATGATTTTCTTCCCTCCAGATAGCGCGCTCTACCCTTGGCCGCAAATGCACGCCATTGTACGGCCGATATCGACCTGGCGCTTGGGGGCAAGCAGCTATGAAATTGCGATTCCAGATTGGAGTGGGGATGTTTGCTGCTGTGCGGATCATCGGGCGCCTTGCGCTCCCATTGGTCATGGGTGTCGTGCTCGCGATCTCCGCTGGAACCGCTCAGGCTGGCGATGCCGCGGCACGGCACATCATCGGCTTTTCGCCGGATGGCGCTTATTTCGCCTTCGAGCAATATGAACGCTCGACGCCGGCGCCTCGGACTCTGGCTGGTCGCAGATAGACATCATCGATACCCGCACGGATCAGCTCGTTGGCGGTAAGCCGATCCTCGTCGTCGACGAGACGGAGGAGGCGACACTGACGCTGGAGCAGGCGAGGGCGCAGGCCGCCGCTCAGGCGGCGCCCATTCTCGCCCAATATGCCATCACATCCCCAGCCGAGCAGGCGGCTTCCGACAAGTTCACCTTTCCGGGCGAAATGGTTGCCTACAACGACATTTCTCACCTCGAGCAGGTGTCGCAGAAATGGCTGGCGCCGCTCCATGGCGAAACAGGCATTTCGACCATCCAGCTCGACGAAATCCTGGCGGCCAGCACGAGCGATTGTTCGGCGAGTTTCGATGTGACGCGGCAAGGCGACCAGCTACTTCAAGAGGAAAAGCCACTTCAGGGTGAGAAGGCGGGCAAGGCCCTCGGCTTCCGGCTGACGCTGCAAGGCCAGGATGGCAAGCCGTTCAAAATCCTGCACGAGGACAAGACCGTGCCGGGCTCAAGAAACTGCCCGACCTCCTACAGCCTGTCGGAATCCTACGAACTCACCCCGGCCGGCAAGCCGGCGGTGATCGTTGTGCTGGTGCAGCGTTTCAGCCAGGGTTTCGAGGGGCGCGATCGCCGCTTCCTCGCGGTGGCCGGGCAGCCACGCTGAGAGGTTACGCCCAGGCGCCGGCAGCCGCTG